>DYEN01000252.1 GCA_020725705.1 Anaerolinea sp. | reverse complement strand
CAGTTCCAGGGCGCGCTGGAGCAGATCGTCGAGGCCAGCATCGCCTATGGCGCGGTCCCGGTGTTGGTCACCATCCCCGGCGATCCGAACGCCGTCCCGAACCTGCTGGCCTACAACACGGCGATCGCAGAGCTGGCAGATGACATGGACCTGCCGCTGCTCAACCTGTGGCGCGGGATCATGGAGCGCCTGCCCGGCGCGGTCAACCCGGACCTGACGCTGAGCACGTCGGGCGTGGGCGACCAGCTTACCAACGCCGAGCTGTCCACGTATGGGGCGCCGCTGCGCAACCTGTACGCGCTGCGGCAGCTTATGACGCTGATCGACGAAGGGAACTTCACCGACTGAGGTTCGGGCGGGCGTCTGCCCGGTGAATGAACAATCAGGGCGCGGCTTTCCGGCTAGGAACCGCGCCCTTAACGTTGAAAGGCCGTGCGCATGGCGCGCACGCCAGAGCACCCGAGGATCAGGTCAGTCCCAGAATCGTCTGGAGCTTGAGGGCAAGCGCCATCTCGCCCTTGACCTTGATTTTGCCCTGCATAAACGCCATCATGGGGTTTAGCTCGCCGTTAAACACGGCCAGGAAGTCCTCAGCCGACGCGGTCATGATCATATCGGGGCTGGCATGCTCGCCGCGTTCCACCTCGATCTGCTGGTTCTGGATACGCGCCCAGTACTGGCCGCCGCCCTCGCCCGTCACGTTGAACTGGAAGACCGCGTTGATGCCTTCCGCTTTCTCAGGGTTAAAACCCGTCTCAACGTTCTCGAAAATCTCTTCTAGCGAGCTGGCTCGTGGCATACCTCTCCTCCTGCCTCTGCGTGCCGGACCGAACCCTACTATAGCAGAACATGGCGCCCAAGCCTAGATTCCGCGTGCTTCCTGACGGGCACCGGGCGCCCGGCTCACACCGCGCCCGGTCTATTGCCCGCGCCGGGGGCCTTCGCTACAATGGGACACACAGGAGGAGGAAGAGCCTTGTACGTCTCGTCCAGCCGGATCGAACAACTCACCCTTGAGAGCGCCATCCTGCGCGACAATCCCCTGAACGATCCATACGTTCGGACGGTGACGGTCTATCTGCCGCCCGGCCACGACGACCTGCCGGTCCGCGGCTACCCGACGATCTACCTGCTTAGCAGCCACGGCAGCACCGGCCTCAGCATGATGAACTGGCGGCCCTGGGATGTGACCATCCGCCAGCAACTCGACGCGCTGATCGCCTCGGGCGCCATGCCGCCTGCCATCGTCGTGATGCCGGACCTGTGGACCCGCTTCGGCAGCTCGCAGTTCGTCAACTCGGCGGGGATGGGGCGCTACGAGGACTACCTGATCGGGGAAATCGTCCCGCTGATCGACCGCAGCTATCGCACGCTGCCGGACCGCGATCATCGCGGGCTGGCGGGGCGCAGCAGCGGCGGCTTCGGCGCCATCACGCAGGCGCTGCGCCACCCCGAAGTATTCGGCGCTTTCGCCTGCCACAGCGGCGATCTCTACTGGGAATTCACCTGCCTGCCCGGCATCAGCCGCATGCATCAGAACCTGGCGAAGTTCGGCGGGCTGGACGCTTTCATCCGCGACATTCCCACCATTCGCCCCAAGACGGGCGCCTTCTGGGATCTGGTCATGACGGTCTGCTGGTCGGCAGCCTTTGGCAGCAACCCCGGCGCCCCCCACGGCTTCGACCTGCCCATCGACCCGGAGACCGGCGCGCTGGATGAAGCCGTCTGGGCGCGCTGGCTGGCTCACGACCCGATCCGCCGGATCGAGCAGCCCGCCGCCAGGGATGCGCTGCGCTCGATGCGACTGATCTTCATCGACGCCGGCCAATACGACGAATACCAGCTCCAGGTCGGCACGCGGCTGTTGCACCGCCGGCTGGACGCGCTGGGCATTAACCATATCTACGAGGAATACCCGGACGGGCATCGGGACACACACTATCGCTACAATGTCTCGTTGCCCCGTCTGGCCGAGGCACTTCAATGAGTCGGGGATTGCTCCGCGCGCGCCATGCGGTCCCGTTGCTGGTCGCGCTCTTGCTGGCGCTGGCGGCGCTGGCCTGCACCCAGGGCAAAGGCGAAGTCATCACCGTCACCGCCACGCCGCTTTTTGACGAAGAGGGCCTGGTCATCATCCCACCCTCGATGACCCCGACCGGCCCCACTCAGACGCCAATCCTGCCCACGCCCAACCCGCCGCGCAGCCAGCCGCAGACCGGCAGCCTCTACGTCGTGCAGCCCGGCGACACGTTAGGGACCATCGGCGCGCAGTACGGCGTCACGGTCCAGGAAATGATCGCGCTCAACCCGCAGCTTGCGGATCCCAACGCGCTCGAAGTCGGGCAGACGGTCAACACACCCGGCGGGAATATCCTGGTCGGTCCGGATTTCAAGTTAATCCCGGACAGCGAGCTGGTCTATGGCCCAACTGCCAGCGACTTCAGCCTGACCGGCTACGTCAAATACGTGCCCGGCTTCCTGCGCGCCTACTCCGAGCGAGTCGGTGATGAGGTGATGAGCGGCGTCGAGATCATCCATTTCGTGGCGCGCAACTACAGCGTCAACCCGCGCCTGCTGCTGGCGTTGCTCGAACATCGCGGCGAGTGGCTGACCAATCCGTACCCGCCGCAGAACAAGATCGATTACCCGATGGGCATCGTGCGCAGTGGCCGCGAGGGCCTCATGCGCCAAATGCTCGACGCCGCCGACGCGCTCAACGCCGGCTATTACGGCTGGAAGTATCGCGGCGTGACGGCGGTCAGCTTTGATGACGGCGTGCGCGTGCAGTTCGCCCCCACGCTGAACCCCGGCACGGTTGGGGTGCAGCGAATGCTCGCCGTGGCCACCTCTTCTGTCCAGTGGCAGCGCGACGTCGCGCCGACCGGCTTCTTCCAGACTTATCTGTCGCTCTTTGGCGACCCGTTCGTCCGCGCCTATGAGCCGATCACCCCGTCGAACCTGACCCAGCCAGAGCTGACATTGCCGTTCGCGCCCGGCGAAGAATGGGTCTACACCGGCGGGCCGCATGGCGCTTACAACAGCGGATCCGCCTGGGGCGCCGTCGACTTCGCGCCGCCCAAGCCGCCCGAGGAACTGATCGCCATGCAGGGATCGTGCTATGTCTCGCCCTACTGGGTGACCGCGGTCGCGCCGGGGGTTATCGCGCGGAGCGGTGATGGATATGTCGTGCTCGACCTGGACGGCGACGGCAACGAGTTCACCGGCTGGACGATCGTCTATCTGCACATCGACGACCACGAGATCATCGCGCCGGGCACGCGCGTGCGCACCGGCGACCGGCTCGGCCATCCATCGTGCGAGGGCGGCTTCAGCAGCGGGACCCATCTGCACATTTCGCGCCGCTATAACGGCGAATGGATCCCGGTCTCGTGCGAGGACTGCATGCCGGGCGTCACCGTTCCGCCCTTTGTGCTCGGCGAATGGACGCTGCACGGCTATCCGAACCAGGAATATCAGGGCTACATGACGCGCGCCGGTGACGATGGCTATCGCCAGGCGGACCAGATGCGCGAGTTTCGAGATAACAAGGTGATCTGGTGACAACTCGACGGGTTTGTTCGCATGTCTTGTTCCGGCTTGTGACCGGTCCAGGGCGGCGCGGAGCCGCGCTGCTTCTGACGTTGAGCCTGCTGCTGGCGGCCGGACTGCTCGCCGTTCGCGAGGCGCGCCGCCTGCCGCCCAGCGCCGAAGCGGCTCAGGCCCCAACGCCCACACCGTTGCAGCTTCAATTTCCCGAGCCGACCGCAACGGAACCCGCCCTCACCGCCACGCCGACCCGTACCCCAACGGTCGTTCTCAATAATTTCGTCGAGGCGCGGGCGAACGACACCAACGTCCGTGCCGGGCCGGACATCAACGCCGAGCGCGTCGGTCTGATCTACCCCGGCACGCAATACCGGGTCCTCGCCCGACGGTTTGAGTGGTACCAGATCGAGTTTCCCGAGTCGCCTACGGGCAGCGCGTGGGTCCACAACAGCGTCGTCGACCTGACGGGTAACCTGGCCGACATTCCGGAAGTCGAGCTGGAGCAAATTCCGACCATCGACCCCACCTTTATCGCGGCGCAGGAAACGGCGCGCTTCGTGCGCGAAACGCCAGGCGCTCTGGCCACGCTGACCGCTGCCGTCGAGGTCACGCCGACCGGTGTCTTCACCACCTCGCCCGACGAACTGTTCACGCTGGATCCCAGCGCCATCCCGCCCACCTTCACCGAGCCGCCCTACACCAACACGCCGATCGTGATCCCACGCGGCGCGCCCGTCACGACCGGCACCGGGGGCCTGCCGCCGATCGTGCCCATCCTGGCGCTGGCGGCGCTGGGCCTGATGGGACTGCTGGTCGGGCTGTTGCGGCGGCTCTAGCCGCGCCGCGTCAGGTCGATTGCGGCCAGCGCAACAAGCGCCGCGATCAGGATCGCCCAGGCGACGGCCAGGCGGGGCGGTCGCCCGGCGCCGGGGCGCGGCGCGTTTCGCTCGCCGCGCAGGTACATGACGCGCAGCATCGCCAGGGTCACGAAGCCGCCAAGCACCACCGCGCTCAACCACTGCGGGTCGAGATAGCCCCGACCCGCCAGCGCCCGTAGCAGGTCGTCGCGCAGTGCCAGCGATGCGTAAGCGAAAGTGCCGTGCGCCGCAAAGCCCGCCCAAAACGACCGGCTGAGGACCGCTGACCAGCTTGCGACCACACCCACCAGCAGATAGCCGGGCAACGCCGCCAGCCCGCCGGGCAGCGCCGGTTCAATCTGCTGCGGGGCGCTCAACGCCAGCACGCCCCCGCCCAACACGCCCGCCAGCCACGCGCCGCGCCGCCAGCCCCACGCGGCCACGCACTCGCGGCGCACCAGACCCCACAGCAGCACGCTCTGCGCCAGCGGGATCAGGACAACGGCGAACAGCACCGCCAGTTCGTACGAGGCTGCGCGCAGGTCCAGGCCAAGCAACCGATCCGGCGCACGCGACAGAATCTGCGGCAGGGGCGGCAGGCCCACGTTCCGTCGCAGCAGATGATCGGTCAGGTCCATGGCCCACCACGCCACCGCCCAGATGCCCAGCCCTGCCACCCCACTGAGGATCAGATTCGCCGGATCCGGCGCGGGGGATCGCATCCGGGCGGCACGAGGGACCGCGCGCCAGGCGATGGCCGCTGCGCCGCCCGTCGCGAGCAGCACCAGCACGCTGCGCAGCGTCAGCGCGTCCGACCCGGCCAGCGCAGTCTGCGCGGCCAGCAGCGCCGCCCCACACACCACAGCCCACCACCCCGCGCCCAATCGCATCGTGCCCATGCTTTCTCCCGTTTCGGCGTGACAGTCCCCCGGCAACGCACTCATTGTAGGCCGATCGCGCAGCCGGCTCAAATCCGGCGGGGAATCGCGGCATTTGGGCGCTGTCGAATAAGGGATTGGTGGTATAATGCTGTGCATGCTGTGAAAGGAGCGAAAACATGGCGATGGAAATCATCTCGTCCCAAATGAAGCGGGTGCAGTTGTTCGAGGTGGTCGGGCGTGTCGACAGCACCAACGCTTCGGAACTGGGAGCAGCGATGGATCAGGCGGCAGACGAGGGCCGCAATTACATTGTGCTGGACCTGGGGGGCGTCGAGTATATGAGCAGCGCCGGCCTGCGCGAAATGGTGCGCGTGCTCAAGCGCGTGAAGCGATCCGGGGGGGATCTGCGCATCGCGAACCCGTCGGAGCGGGTGCGCGAGGTGTTGGAGCTGGCGGGCCTCGATTCAATCTTCGAGATCTATCCCACGCAAGTCGAAGCGGTTGGCAGCTTCTAGGCCCGCCCGTCCACGTGGCACCAGACCGCAGCGTAACCGAGGATACCTATGGGGGAAGTTAACAGCCTGTCCATCGCCGCCCGACTTGAAGAAGTACGAGATGCCTGCGATTTCGTCGTACGGGCCGCTGAATCGTCCGGGCTTGATGAGCGGGCCGTATACCATTGCCAGATGGCGGTGGACGAGGCGCTTACGAACATCATCGAACACGGCTACGGTTACGAAGGGGCCGACAGCACGATCGAGATCCGGTGCCAGACGGAAAACGACCGCTTCATTATCACCCTGATTGATGATTCGCCGGCGTTCAACCCACTCGAACACGAAGCCCCAGACCCCGATGAGCCGCTCGACAGCCGCGAGCCGGGCGGCTGGGGTATTTACTTCATTCGCCGCCTGATGAACGAAGTATCGTACGAGCGCGAGAACGGCCGCAACCGGCTCACGCTCGTCAAGCACATTGTGCCGGCGGGCGAACTCGAAGCCGGCCAAGGCGGAGAAGCCGAACTGCCCTTTCCGGTCCGCAAGATCGAAAGCGACGCGGTGGTCATCACACCCAGCGGCCGCCTGGATAGCAACACCAGTCCCAAGCTCGAGCGCGTGCTCAATCTGATGCTGGAAGAGGGGCATATCTGGCTGTTTCTGGATATGACCGAGGTGACCTACATCGCCAGCAGCGGCCTCAAGATCCTGGTGTCCGCCTGGCGGCGCGCCCAGGATCAAAAAGGGGACGTCTTGCTCAGCGGCCTGCAGCCCCGGATCGTGGAGATCTTCGAGATGGTGGGCTTCGATATGCTGTTCAAAATCTTCCCCACGCTTGAAGCGGCCCTGGCGGCCCGATCCAAGACCGGCTGACCCGCTTCGCCGCTCATAGCGCAGCGAGGTAAATCACCACAGTGGACACCACACTGATCCTGGTAATGGTGGTTGGTGCCACGCTGGCCGTGTGCGGTCTCGCCCTCGGCCTGGTCGTCGGCTACTGGCGCGGTCGCCGGCGTGGGTTGAGTCTGGCGGCGCAGGAGCGCATCAGCCCTGAACTGGACGTCCTGGCCGGGGTTGGCAACGCGATCTTGAGCGTGCAGCTCAAGGTCGATGCGCTGTGCGAGGTCGTCTACCAGCAGGCGACGCGCATCGTCGACACGCGCAACTTTCAGATCGGCCTGTTCGAGGACAACGACTACGCCATCAAAGTCTGGCTCAAAGACGCGGAGCGCCTGCCCCCGCAGACCTTCGAGGGTGCGGCCAACGCCGGCGTGATCGGCTGGGTGCGCCGCACCGGCAACAGCCTGCTGGTCCGCGATTTCGAGAAAGAGTGGGACTCGCTCCCTGCCCGCCCAAGCCACTACACGGCCAAACCATCCCGTGCGGCGATCTTCGCGCCGCTGATGTCCGGCGGGACGGTGCTGGGCGTGATCGCGGTCCAGAGCGACCAGCCGGACAGCTTCACAGACGAAGACCTGCGGCTGCTCACCCTGCTGGCCAACCAGGCATCGGGCGCCATCCGCAACGCGCAGACCTTCGAGGCCACGCAGGAACGCGCGCGCCAGTTGCGCCTGATCAACGATGTCACGCGGCAGATCACCGCCATCCAGCCGCTGCCCGATCTCTTTCGCCAGATCGTCACGCTGATCCACGATGCCTTTGGCTATTACGCCGTCAGCATCTTCATTGTGGACGACAAAGCCGGCCGGGTCGAACTGCGCGCCAGCAGCCACGAGACGTTTGAGCAGGCCCAGTTGGTGCTCGAGCCGGGCCAGGGCCTCGTCGGCTGGACGGCGCGCAACGCCGAAACCGCGCTGGTCCCCAACGTGGCCGAGGACCCGCGCTTCTTGCCCCACGCTGTGCTGGACGCGACGCGCTCGGAGATCTGCGTACCGCTCGCGGTGCAGCAGCGCGTTTTGGGCGTGCTGGATGTGCAAAGCAACCGGCTGGATGCGTTCGGGTCGGACGACGTCTTTCTGCTCGAAACGCTGGCCGGGCAGCTCGCCATCGCCATTCAGGAAGCGCAGACCTACGACGCCGAACGCCGCCAGACCGAGCGCATCAACGCCATGACAGATGTCGCGCGGGCGCTGGTGTCGATCCTCAACATCGACGACCTGCTCGACGAAGTGGTGGACCTGGTGACCGATCACCTCGGCTACGACCGCGTTCACCTCTTTCTGCGCGTGGGCGACCGTCTGGTGTTCCGCAGCGGGAGCGGTGTGCACAGCGGGCGCTGGGCGCTCGAACGGCTCTCGTTCGGCATCAACAGCAACGGGGTGATCGCCTGGGTGGCGCGCGAGGGCCAGCCGCAAGTCAGCGGGGACGTCAGCGATAACGAGTGGTACCTGGTAGGGCCGGACGTGGCGGATACGCGCAGCGAGATGACCGTCCCGATCCGCATCGGCTCGCACGTGCTGGGCGTGTTCGACATTCAAAGCACCGAGCCGGATGCCTTCACCGACGACGACGTCGCGCTGATCCAGGCGCTGGCCGATACGGTCGCGATCGCGCTGCGCAACGCCAGCCTGTTTGCCAACGAGTCACGCCGCCGGATGCTATCCGAAACACTGCGCGAACTGAGCACCGTGCTCGGCTCGTCGCTCGATCTCAACAGCGTGCTCGACGGCATCCTGGTCGGGCTGGAGCGCGTGGTCGACTACACCGCCGGCGTCATCCTGCTCTATGACCCGAATACGTCGCTCTACCAAATCAGCGCCGCGCGGGGCGAGCTGGTCGATGCGGACACGGGTCCCTGGGACGAACTGATCCATGCCAGCGAGCTGACCGACGCGCGCCTGACTGCCCTGCTGCACCAACTGACGCTGGCCGACGAAGCGGAGCACGACGACAACCACGACCAGATTCTGGTCCCGCTCACCGTCGCGGGAGAGCCGACCGGCTATCTGGCGCTGGAGCGCATCGGCCCGGACCGTTTCACGCCCGAAGACAAAGAGATCATCAGCACCTTCGCCAACCAAGCGGCAGTGGCGATCACCAACGCCCAGCTCTACATGGCTCAGCGGGAAGAAGCCTGGGTCTCGACCGCGCTGTTACAAGTCGCCGAAGCGACCGCCCGCGCCACCACGCTCGACGAAGTGCTCAGCACGGTGGCGCGCATCACGCCGCTGCTGGTGGGTGTCGAATGGAGCGCCGTCTTGCTGGCCGACACAAACGGCTTCCGCGTGGTCGAGGTGGCCGGGATATCGGCAGAGACCGCCGCTGCCGTGACCGGCTACGTGGTGACGCCGCTTTCCTGGCCGCTGCTGAGCCAGATCAAGCAGGACGGCGAACCGATTCTGCTCGACGCCAACACCCCCAAGCCGGCCGATCTGCCGGTTGACTTTCACATCGGCCAGGGGGTCGTCCTGCCGCTGCTGGCAAAAGGTGAGGTCATGGGGTTGCTGCTCATCGGTCAGCGCGACGGAACCGAGCCGATGACACACCGCAAGATCGAGCTGGTCAGCGGCATCGCCAACCAGGCGGCGCTGGCCATCGAAAGCGCACAGCTTCTGGCCGCCCAGCAGGAAGAGGCCTGGGTCTCAACCGCGCTGCTGCAAGTTGCCGAAGCGGTCAACACCCAGATCGATCCCGACCAGAGCCTGGAAACCATCGTCCGGCTGACGCCCTTGCTGGTCGGCGTCGAGCGTTGCGGCATCATGAAGTGGGACCCGGAGCAGTATTGTTTCCTGGGCGGTCCGTCGTGGGGCCTGACGCCGGAGAACCGCGAGGTGTTCTACGAGCTGGAGCTGTACGCCGAAGACGAACCGTTCCTGAGCCGTCTGGCAGAGAGCGCCGAGCCGGTCTCGGCCGGTGTCGGCGCGGACTGTCCCACCCCCGGCGTGCTGCAACGCCTGCTCGAAAGCCCGACGCTGCTCGGGCTACCGCTGGTGGCGCGCGGCCATCAGGTGGGCGCGATGTTGGTCGATCATCCGGCGCTGGGCGGGCCGATCGACCGTCGTCGCCTCAACATCCTCAGCGGCATCGCCCACCAGACGGCCCTGGCGCTGGAAAACGCCCGCCTGCAAGCCGAAGCGACGACCGCCGAGCGCATCGAGCGCGAGCTGGAAGTCGCCCGCGACATCCAGCGTAGCTTCATGCCCGATACCTTTCCCACCGTCCCCGGCTGGGATGTCTCCGCCTTCTACCGCGCGGCGCGTCTGGTGGGTGGCGACTTCTACGATTTCTTCGAGATCGACGATCATCGTTGGGCCATCGTGGTGGCCGATGTGGCCGACAAGGGCGTGCCCGCTGCCCTCTTTATGGCCTTGAGCCGCACCCTGCTACGCGCGGTAGGTTCGAACCGGCACAGCCCCGCAGAAACCCTCACCCGCGTCAACGAGATTCTGCTGCGCGATACCCGCTCCGACCTGTTCGTCACCGTCTGGTATGGGCTGTGGGATGCACACACCGGCGTGCTGCGCTATTCCAGCTCCGGCCACAACCCGCCGCTGCTCATTCACGCCGACGGAACCCCGGAGCTGCTCAACGCGCGGGGGATCGCGCTGGGCGTCGTGCCAAACATTAAGCTCGAAGAACACGCTATCACGCTCCAGCCCGGCGATCTGCTGGTGGCATACACCGACGGCGTCACCGAGGCGCTGCGCGCCGACCAAACCGAGTTCGGCGTCATCGGCCTGCAGTCCGCGCTGCTGAACTTGCGCCACAAGTCGGCGGAAGACATCGCGCGCGGCGTGCTGGACGCGCTGGATCACTTCGCGGCGGGAGAGCCGCAGTTCGACGACATCACGCTGGTGGTGCTCAAGCACGTGAGCGGGGCAACACCGCCGCCCGAGCCACCGCCTGAGTTCTCGATTTAGCCTCACACCCTCGCCGCGCCGTGAAAACCGCCTTCGTTTCCGCCAGCTATGCCGACCGGGACGCGCTCGCCCCGGTGCTGGACGCGATCAAAGCGGCGCTGGACGCGGCGGGCTTCCGGCCGCACGTCTTCGTTGAGCGCTATACGTTTGCGCCTGAGGACGCCCGTCGGATGATGGCGACCACGCTGCGCGATCTGCGCGCGGCCGATCTGCTGGTGGCCGAGGTATCGCACAAAGCGATCGGGGTGGGGATTGAGGTCGGCGCGGCAGCCGCGTGGAACATTCCGGTCGTGGCCGTGCGCCGCGCCGGGACCGAGCCGTCGACGACGGTCGGCGGATTGGCAGCCGCCAGCATCGTCTACCGCGCACCCGACGATCTGCGCGCGGCGCTGGCGGCAGCGCTCGCCGCGCTTTCCCTCTAGAGCGTGTTTTGCACTTGACGGGGAACGGTGGCGGATGTTCTCGTAGGGGCGATACTTGCATCGCCCGCTGCCCCACCACCACCGCAAGGTTGACCCCGCACCTCGCACGGGCCGGGCAAGCCCGGTCCCCTGCGTCTGATGCCAGATTTGACTCGTGATCCGGTCTGCCGGGTTCAGAACAGTCCCCAGGTTGGCCGTTTGCGTCCGGCGCCGGCCTACGGACCGGCCCCCCACCCGTTGAACGGCAGGCATTGGCCGGTGGACGGGTTGAACTCGGACGGGCCACCATAGCACGCGGTCGGCAGCGGATTTCCATTCTCATCCAGGCGGTTGGCATTGATGTTGTTCAGATCGACGTCCGCCGGGTTCATGACGGTCACGCAGTGAATCGCGCCGAAGGGGTTGATCGGCGTGCGCCGCTCGGTGAGCGGGGCGTCGGGGTTGAAGAAGTTGTACGTCAGCCGGCTGATTTCCTCGATCAGCTCCCACGTTCCGATCGTCATCACGCCGTTGTTGTCGATGTCCTGCTCGTAGACATACATCACGAAGATGTAATCTCCACCCGGCGAGAAGATAATCCCCGCGTCGCCGGTTGTCTCCGGACCCCAGCCGTTCTTGTGAGCCACACGCGTGCCTTCGGGCAGGCCTAGCTCGATCAGGCGGTCGATCCGGTTGCCGCTGAGCAACTCGATCATCTGGCGGCACTCGGTCTGGGTGATGTCGCTCGGATACGCCGCCCGCAGGCCGCTGTCGTGGTACGCGCAGTCGTAAATCTGCATCAGCAGCATTCCCATGTCTTCGGCGGTCGTCTGCGAATAGCGGTCGGCGTGGGCGTCGTAATCGGGGTTGGCGGGCCGCTGCGGGCGGCAGACCGGTACCTCAAAGATCAGGCTGGGATCGCCAACGTTGAGCGGCGCGCTGATGTAGGTGTGCTCGGCGCCCAGATCCTGGGCCGTGCACGATACCTGGCGCAGTCCATCGCTAAGCTGGGCGTTGGCGGTCGTTCCCTGCCCCGCGATCTGCATCAGAAAGTTCGACGCCGAGTTCTCGCTGCACAGGATCGAAGCCGTCAGCAGGAAGGCGGTGTCCTGATCGACCAGAAGCTGCTGGCGGAACAGGTTGACCATGATCGGGATTTTGATCGTGCTCACAGCGCTGTGCGCGACATCCGCCAGGATCGACAATTCCTCGCCGGTCTCCAGGTCCATGACGAAGACGGACGCCAGGGTTTGCGGGCCGTTCCAGGCAAATCCGCGCTGCTCCATCACCTGGATGATCGCCTCGCGCAACACGGTCATATCCGCCGCGGGCGCCTCGCGCTCGACAACCGGTAGCTGAACGATGCGCCGCTCCGGCTCCATCTCGAACAAGGCCTGCGCCACCAGTTCCATCGCCCTGTCAACATCGAGGGTCATGCCTGGGCGCCCCGGCTCAAAGATCAGCTTGTCCGGCTCTTCCCAACGGAAGCGCGGGCGCTGGGGCTGCGTGTTGTATCCGGCCAGATCGCGCGTCAGGAATTCGCGCAGCAGCCCCTCGTTGTACGTCGCGTTCAGCGGCACCTCGACCGCAGCCACCGGCCGCCGGCCCAGATAGTTCCAGAACCCCAGCCAGAAATTGCTGGCAGCCGTGTTGCGCGCCCGCGCCTCGGCCAGCATCGCGTCGCTGTTGGTCCGGAAGCCGACTTCGACGGGGTCCAGCATGATCAGGTGTGGGCCGAAGTAGAGCTGGACCGGCTGGAGCATATAGACCTGCTCCCAACGCTCCTGCGCACGGTTGGGATCCATGCCGCCGACCTGCAACCCCGCAATGGTCAGATCGGTCTGAAGCGAGTCGCGGGTGCTGCTATAGCGGGCCAGCTCGATCATCGCCAGGACGATCGCGGCCAGCAAGAGCAGCGCCGAGAAGATCTCCAGCAGCGGAAGCTGCATGCGGCGGCGGTCTTCGCGCAGATGCCCGTATGCCATACCCGTGATCACTCCCCTTGTTGCAGCTTATGCCGTGCGCCCAACCCATCACGTTCGCGCCGGATCGCTTCCAGCGCCAGCTCGTGGAACGCGACGAGCGGCGGCAATGCGTCGAGCGCGGCCCAGCGGTAGCCCAGCAGCTCGTGGCTCAGCCGGATGGCCTGTGGGCCGTCTTCCGGCTCGCACAGATACACCAGGTCCAGATGCCCGCGCATCCGGGGCGCGCGCAGCACCAGAATGGGCCGCACAGCCCGCACACGCAGCCCGGTTTCCTCATAAATCTCGCGCTCGGCAGTGCGCGCCGGGTCTTCGCCGCGCGCCATCCAGCCGCCGGGCAGGCCCCAGGGGCGGTACGGGTGAAACAGGTGCTCGACCAGCAGCACGCGCTCGCCCGATGCGTCCAGCACAATCCCCACCACGCCTACCGAGAAACGCGGCTGTGCCAGCCGGTACGCAGCCTGCACCAGATACCCGGCAGCGGGCGCCCGTTGCAACAACCGCGCCAGACGGCGGTGCCAGCGGCGCCCCGGCGCGCGGACGGTAGACTGGCTCAGCGGAAGAGTCAAGCGTGGCACATCTCCTGGCGCCAAAATCAACAAGAGGCCACTGCGCCGTGTCTTCGCAGCGCCTGGCCCCCCTCTCTAGGCGAAAACCGGTCGTGAGTTTAACGTGCCCCGCGCCGAAATGCCAAATCGCCGCACCGCGGGTACAATGCGCCTCGCGGCTGGCGCGCACCAGATTTATACCTGTGCTATACTGAAACCGAACTATGCACCCTGCGACAGACTTCGCAGAGGAGCACTCATGGACTCCACGCCCGAATTCCTGGAACTGTTCGTTGATTCCACCGGCGAGCTGCTCTATTTCCTGGCGGTGCTTGCCATCAGCCAGGCGGCGCTGTTGATGGCGCTCGGCCAGCGGCTGCGTGGGCGCAGCGAGATCGCGGCGGGACGCTTCACGCTGCTGCTGGCGGGTGTGGTCGTGGCCTGGATCGCGCTGATGGGCGGTGCGCTCTACGCCTTGGCGACGGACACCCCCTCGGATGCCATCCTGCCCCCGCTAGAGCGCGCCGTGAACGCGCTGGTGATCGTGTTCACCAGAGCCGCGCTGCTGGCCGCCGATAGCCCGCGCCCTCAACGCCGCGCCTGGACGATCACCGCCCTGCTCGCCGCTGCCATCGGCGCGGGGTATCTCTATACGGCGACGATGTGGTCGGACCTGGCCGCCAGCGAGCAGTTCAACGCGCACGCGCTCGGCCTGATCTGGACCGTGATCCCGATCGCGCTGCTGCTCGGCGCGATCGGGCTGCTGTTTACCCGCTACCGCCACACGGCGGATATTCCGCTCAAGCTGATTTTCTTCGTGGTGTTGCTGGCCGCGCACGTCTACACAGGGGCGCTGATCGCCGCCGATGAGCTGGAAGGCGACACATCCGGGGCGCTGCGGCTCGGCTTCCTGGTCGCCATGCCGATGATCGTCGCGGTGGTCTACCGCTTCGTCATCGATCGCCTGGACGCTGCGATCGATGAGGTCTCCGAATACGCCGAGGCCGTCTCGCGGCCCCAGATCGCCGTGGCGGCCCCACCCGAAGCCGCACGCGCCGCGCGCACCGCCACCCTCGGTT
Organism: Anaerolinea sp.; assembly: GCA_020725705.1. Classification (GTDB taxonomy): domain Bacteria; phylum Chloroflexota; class Anaerolineae; order Aggregatilineales; family Aggregatilineaceae; genus DYGX01. The sequence continues at coordinate 4,896 of DYEN01000252.1, read as the reverse complement.
ACGCCAGCACAGCGGAGTCGGTGACGCTGCTGCGCGCGCTGGGGATGATGCTGGAGCGCGACGCCCCGGAGACCATCCCGCGCCAGATCGTCGAGGCGGTTGCCACCGTCCTCAAGGCGGATGTGGCGGTGCTGCTCTCGTACGAGGATGGTGAATGGGCGGATGTCGTCGCTGCCTACAACCATATTCAGGCGCGGATGATCACCGGGCTGGCGCTCAACCTGGAAGAGCAGCCTACCCTGGTTAGCGCCATCGAAAACCGCGCCCAGCGCCCGCTCTTTCCGGACCGCAACCTGGACGAGCTGGTCGACCTCTACACCCGGCTAGACATCAACCAGGTCGGCCCGGCGTACATCCAGCCCTTGACGCGCGCCGGCGAAGTGATCGGTGTGCTGATCGCTGCCCTGCCCTACACCAGCCGCGCCCTCAACGAAATGGAGTTGAATCTGCTCGAAGGGCTGGGGCCGATTGCGGCGCGCCTGCTGATGATCAGCCGGGCCGCCCTGCGCGCGCGCTATGAAGCCGCCGATCAGGCCATCCAGGAGCTGATCGCCAGCGGCGGGACGGAAGGCATCGACGCCGAGAGCGCTGCCGCTGCGCGCCAGGCGATGCAGGCCAGCCTGGAAGCGGCCCAGGCGCAGATCGCGGACCTCAATCGCATGGTGCGCGAGCTTCAGGTGGAGCTGGATTACGAGCGCAGCCGGCTGGCGGAACTGCTCGAAGATGGCGACGAAGCCCTGACCATCTCGCAGCGCATCCAGGCGCTGTCGCAGGAACGCCAGGAGCTTGCCAACCAGCGTGCCATGCTCGCTCAGGCGCTGCAAGAGGCGCAGACCACCCTGATCAGCGCCACCGGCGAGGCGGACGAAAACGCCTATGCCGCCATGCTCGAGACGCTCCGCCGCGAGCGCGACGAGCTTCAGGTGCAGAAAGCCAAGCTGGAACGCCAGCTGGAAGAGGTCCGCGCCGCCCGGCAGGAGATCGCGCCGGGCGATCTGACCCAGGTCGTCGCCGAGATCGCCGAGGAAAAGTCTCGGCTGGAAGCCGAGCGCGACACCATCCAGGCGGAGCTGGAAGCCGTGCGCGAGCAGCTTCGCGCCATGGGCCTCGAGGGCGAGACCGGCGCCATCGCCGAAACACTCGCCCGGCTCAACGAGGAACGCGCCTTCTTCAAAGCCCGCGCCGAGCGCATCGCGCAGGAGCGCGATCGCCTGCTGGCCGAGCGCGCCCGCCTGACCGAGCAAATCGAGCGCGAAGCTGAGCGCGAGGCCAAGATCGAAGCGCTCGAAGACGATCTGCGCCGGCTGGCAACCGACCGCGAAGCCCTGATCAAGCAGCGCGACGCGGCACGCGCCGAGCGCGACGATCTGCTCAAGGCGCGCGAAACCTGGATCGCGCAGCGGGCGCGCATCCTGGGCGAGGTCAGCGGCCTGCAAGCCGAACTGGACGACATGCTCGACGAGATCCGGCGCGTCGAGGACGAGCGCAAACAGATGAGCACCGAGCGTGCCGCCTGGGAAGCCGAGCGCGCCCGCCTGCTCGCCGAGCGCACCGCTCTGCAAACCGAGCGCGACACGCTGCTCGCCCGGCTGGAAGGCAACCGCGAGCTGCTGGAACAGCTTGGCGCGGACGGCGTTGGCGCGCTGAAGACCATGATCGACGACCTGACCCGCGAGCGCGAATCGCTGGCCGATCGCCTGGCCGAGGCCGAACGCCAGCTTGCCCTGGCGGACCGTCAGGCCGCGCGCCCGCCCAGCGGCTCGACCACGCAGGCCACCAAGCCGGTCGCGCCCGCCAACTCGGACGTCATCATGTCGATCGCTCAGGAATTGCGCACGCCCATGAGTTCGATCATGGGCTACACCGATCTGCTGCTGACGGAGTCGGTCGGCATCCTCGGCGCGCTACAGCGCCAGTTCTTGCAGCGCGTCCAGGCCAATATCAACCGCCTGCATCACCTGATCGAGGATTTAGTCAACATCACCGCGCTTGATTCCGAGCAGTTCAAGCTGGAGACGTCCAGCATCGACATGCTCGAGGTGATCGAAGACGCGATCACCGAGGCGGGCACGCAGTTCCGCGAGAAAAACATCACGCTGCACATGCGCCTGCCGGACGAATTGCCACCAATCCGCGCCGACCGCGACGCGATGCACCAGGTGATCATCCAGCTTCTGTCCAATGCCTACCTGGCCTCGCCCACCAACAGCGAGATCACGCTCAGCGCTGAGTACGCGCGCGGCTTTGTGCCGCCGCCCATCGACGATCTCTCGCCGCCTGGCGAGCCGCTCGACGCGATCTTTGTTAGCGTCACGGATCAGGGCGGCGGCGTCCCGCCGGACGAGCAGCGGCGCGTCTTCGGACGCCTCTACCGCGCCGACAATCCGCTGATCGAAGGGCTGGGCGACACCGGCGTAGGGCTGTCCATTGCCAAGGCGCTGGTCGAGGCGCACGGCGGGCGCATCTGGCTGGAAAGCGAGCCGGGCCGGGGCAGCCGGTTCCAGTTCATCATCCCGCTGGCCGAGCAAGTGGCCAGTCGAGAGGAGGCTTAAGTGACGGAACGCCGCCGCAACCGGGCTAACGAGCTGATTGTCGCGCTGGCGGTCACGGCCACGTTGGCGCTGGCGTTGACCTTCGCCATCATTCTGAGCCTGAGCACCAGCGCCAACGCCGACGACCGCGCCCAGTCGCCTCAGGCCACCAGCGCGGCCCTGGTTCCAACCGACACGCCGCCCGCCGTGGTGTTCCAGGCCACGCATACCACCGAGCCTTCACCGACCCGGACGCCCTCAGCCACGCGCACCCAGGCGCCGACGGACACACCCGAACCCACCGCTACGGCGCTGCCGGCCACCCACACGCCAACTGCGACTCCATCGGCAACGCGCACCGCAGCCGCGCAGCAACCCACCGCCCCATCATCGCCGGTCGAGGTCGCCGCCGCGGCGACGGCCAGCCCGACGCGCACACTCACGCCGACGCGGACGCCCTCGGCCACGCGCACGCCGCCGCCAACGCGCACGCCGCTGCCGACCCGCACGCCGACGTCGACGGCCACGGTCACGCTCACCCGCACGCCAACTGCAACCCGCACCGCGATCCCAACGCGCACACCGCTGCCGACCCGCACGCCAAGCCCAACCCAAACCGCGACAGCGACGCCGACGGCAACCCGCACGCCGACGCCGACATTCACGCCATTCCCAACGCTGACACCCAGCGTCACGCGGACACCCACCCTGCGGCCGTCCGCCACGCACACGCCATCCGCGACCCACACCGCGTCACCGGTGCCAACGCGCACGCCGCGCCCGTCCGACACGCCGACGAGCACGCCCTCGGCTACATACACGCCGACTCTGCGCCCGTCCGCGACGCCCACGCCAACCGCTACGCCGAGCGCCACCCGCACTGCGTTACCGTCGCCGACGCGCACACCGCTACCTACCTGGACGCCGACGAGCACGCCCTCGGCCACGTACACGCCGACTCTGCGCCCGTCCGCGACGCACACGCCAACCGCCACGCCGAGCGCCACCGCGACGGCGTCGCCGACGCGCACACCCACGCCGACACCATCGCGCACGCCATCGGTGACGCGCACGCCGTCCCGCACGCCAACGCCGACGATCACACCGAGCGCCACTGCGACACCTACCCGCACGCCGACTGCAACGCCAACCGGCACGGCAACGCCCACCCTCACGCGGACGCCGTCCCGCACGCCGACGCCGAGCCGCGTCCCGCCGACCATGACCTTCACCCCCTATCCGTCGCTGACGCCCAGCATCACGCCCTTTGGCGGCGAGCGGACGCCCAGCCCGGCCCCGTCCGGCTGCGACGTGCCGGCGGGCTGGCAACAGTATGTCATCCAGCGGGGCGATACCCTCTTCGCGCTGGCGCGGCGCTGGGGGATCACGGTCGATGCGCTGGCGAGCGCGAACTGCATCGACGACCGCAGCAACATCACCGCCGGCCTGATTCTGTACGCGCCGCCCGGCAGCAATGTGACGCCCTTCCCGACCGCGACCGGTGTCGCCGGGTCCGTCGCCACCGGCAACTACACCAGCTTTGACTGCGGCAACCCCGGCGCGACGATCACCGATCCGCGCCCCGGCGCCATCCTGCGCGGCACGTTCGCCGTGTACGGCTCGGCCACCCACCCGGACTTCCAGTTCTATCGCCTGCAGGTGTCCGGCGCGGGGACCGGTGATGATGATTTCGTGACGCTCAACGTCTATCGCGAGCAGGTCAGCGGCGGGCAGTTGGGGACGATCAACACCCTGGCGTTCACGCCCGGCGATTATTGGATCCGGCTGACCGTTGTGGACAACACGGGCAACTACCCGCCGCAGTGCACGGTCAAGGTGCGCTTCGCCGAGTAAGTGCCCCACGCTTAACTTGATGGCGGCCGGGGCCGCACCGCCAGGTAGCCCCGGCCGTTTACGTTGCAGGAGATCTGATGGACACACTGACCGCCTATCTGACCACCCCCATCGGCACGCTGGCGATCAGCGGAATGGAAGCCGGAATCCGCGCGATCCGGTTCCTGGACGAGCCGGTCGAACAGCCCGGCCCTGTCCCGCCGGAGCTGGCCGCCTGCATCCGGCAGCTTGACGAGTACTTCGCCGGAACTCGCACCACGTTCACCGTCGAACTGTTGCCCCAGGGGACGCCCTTTGAGCGGCGCGTCTGGGCGCAGCTGCTCGACATCCCGTTCGGCGAAACGCGCACCTACGCGCAAATCGCCGAAGCCCTGGGCGATCCAAAGACGATCCGTGCCGTGGGCCGCGCCAACGGCCGCAACCCGATCCCGATCCTCATCCCCTGCCACCGCGTGATCGGCAGCGGCGGCGAGCTGGTCGGCTATGGCGGTGGGCTGTGGCGCAAGGAGTG
>DYEN01000251.1 GCA_020725705.1 Anaerolinea sp. | reverse complement strand
TGACGCTGGCGAAGGATGTGGCGGTGATGCCTTGCCAGCCCCCGCCCGGTTCGACGGTGGTCGCGACGGTGACGCCGGTGCTCCACTGCGCCAGGACATTTTTGAACTGCTCAGGCTCGAGCTGCATGGGTGCTCCTGGTCGGCTGCGCAAAAAACGACAAGGAGCTGGCTGCCCAGCCCCTTGACACGAGACAACATCGGCCATCATACAGGCATGCGCGGCGCGTCTGCGCGTCAGTCCAGGTGCCTGGCGATCCGTGGTTCGAGCACGGGCAAGGGCATGTAGCCGGTGATGCGCTCGGCAACCTTGCCGTTCTTGAACAGCATCAGGGTGGGGATGCCCATGATGCCATACTGGATCAAGATGTTCTGATTGGTGTCGGCGTCCAGCTTGCCGACGCGCAGTTTGCCATCATATTTCTCGGCAAGTTGCTCGACGAGCGGCGCGATCATGCGGCACGGCGCGCACCACTCTGCCCAGAAGTCGATCAGCACCGGCATCTCTGACTTGAGCACGTCCTCTTCAAACGAGGCTTCGGTTACGGTAAAGGTCTTGCTACCCATGTTATCCTTCGTCCTTATGTGGGTGCCGAATGTGGGCCTGCCAGGCCAGCAGGCGCCGGGTGCCGAAACACTGCCCCCGGTTTGATCCCAAATATATCACCAACGCGGTCAATTGGCACCCGCAATGCCGAACTTACTGGCGGCGGCATTGGCGGGCGGTGGGGGCCATGTTATGATCAGGGCGATCGTCAACAGTCATGCACGAGTGCCGCTCGTGCGCCGGAAAGCTCGATGACCGCTTCGAACTCGACGCCCAACCCCGCGCCGGACCCCGTGCGCGACGATCCGCCGACCCCGGCCGAGAGTGGATCGCTGCCGGCGCTGACCGAGCGCCAGGAGACGATCCTCTCGCTGATCGTGCGTGAATACATCCGCAACGCGCAGCCGGTGGCTTCGAAGACGCTGGCGAACGCGTTCGAGCTTGGCGTCAGCAGCGCGACGATCCGCAACGAGATGGCGGTGCTTGAGGAGCACGGCCTGATCTACGCGCCGCACACCTCGTCCGGGCGTGTGCCGACGCAGAAGGGCTACCGCTATTTTGTCCAGCGTTTGCTGACTCACGCCGATCTGCCGCCCGCCGAG
>DYEN01000250.1 GCA_020725705.1 Anaerolinea sp. | reverse complement strand
GCATCGCGCCCGGCTCGCCCAACTCCAGGTGATAGGCCCCGCTGGCGAAGATCACCGCGTTCGCCAGGCGGACGTTGTGCGCGTTGTTGGGATGGATATACGCCGCGATGATAACCGGCTTGCCATCGCCCAGATCCTGCGCCCGGACGATGATCCGGTGCAGGTCCAGAAAGTCGCGGTGGGGCGGCCAGACCTCGATATAAACCGCGTCCTGATCCGAAGGCGCGACCGTCTCGACCGGCCAGTTACCCACCGCGTTGAAGATCATCGCGCCCCCCGCGCGCTTCTCGCGGATCAGCGCGGCGCTTGCGTCGATGAAGGCCGGGAAGACCTCGGCCAGATCGACCGGCTCGCCGGCCCGGTTGCGGCCCGCTTTGGGCGCGCCGTATTGGTCAAGGTGGATGCCGTCGAAGGCGGTCCGGTCGAGCACCTGTGCGAACTGGTCCAGCAGATGAGCGGCCCAGGGCGAGCCGGGCGAGGGATCCATGATCATCAGGAAGTTGTCGCCGAACACGAATGGCACGCCGTCCGCCTGGAACAGCGCCCAATCCGGATGCTGCTGGTAGAAAGCCGGCGAGGCGCCGTAGATGGCGGTGTAGGGCATGGCAGCGATGTTGCGGGCGTGCGCGGCGTCGATCAGCGCCGTCACCGTCGCCAGCGACATGCGCCGCCCCAACAGGTCCGCGTAGGGATCGGCGGGCGGCAGAAGCTGCTCGTGGCGATACTGCCAGTCGTAGAACTGCAAGCCGTTGAGGTGATAGCGCGCGGCCCAGGCGATCGTCGCTTCGGCGTCGTCGCGCCCCGGCTGGAACTCGCTAAGAAAGCCGTAGCGCGGGGCTTGCAGCCAGCTTTCCAGCACGTCGAAGGCGCTTTCCGCCGCGGCGATCTCCGCCCCGCCGGCGTCCAGCACGCGCACCGCCAGCCCATAGCCGCGCGGGGCCTCGGCGGGCGGCTGCCAGCGCAGCACCGCGCGCCCGTCTTCCAGCGGCGCATCGAGCGCGGCGAGCGTGTCCAGCAGGTGCGTCACGGTCGCTTCGACACGCGCCCCCTCGGGCGCCAGGATTTCGAAGGTGGCCGGCTCACCGGGCCGGAAGAAGGCTTTGCCCGGCTGGATCGTCACGGCGGGCGCGGGTTG
>DYEN01000249.1 GCA_020725705.1 Anaerolinea sp. | reverse complement strand
CGTACCTCGGTCGGCTGCCGCACGACGTCGAAGCCCGCGACCCGCGCCCAGCCCGACGTGGGGGCCAGGATCGAGGTCAGCATCCGGATCGTCGTTGTCTTGCCCGCGCCGTTTGGACCCAGGATGGCGAAGATCGTGCCGGGTTCGACGGTCAGGCTGATCCGGTCAACTGCCAGAAAATCGCCAAAGCGCTTGGTGAGTTCGTGCGTCTCGATCATCGGGGCGGTCTGCCATCGCCTAGCCGGTCAGTCAGATTGTATAACCGTGCCCTACAGCTTCCAACGCGCCGAGCCGATGCAGATGTGAAAAGTTCCTGAATTCGGCGGGCGTGCACTTGAACGCTGCCTAAACCGCGCCGGATCCATGCTCGCGCCGCGAGGAGGGCAGACGGCGCATCCAGGCGAGCAACGCAGTCCGATGCCGAATGATCAGCAGCGCGAGCGCGATCAGCCCGGTTATAGCGCTGACAACCTGAGACACGTTCACCCCATTGACCAGCGTCACATCGATCCGCAGGTATTCGAGCAGGAAGCGCGCCAGCGGATAGAGCACCAAGTACATCAGCAGGATGTCACCCTTCTTGAGGCGGTTCCGGTAGCGCAGCCAGATGCCGAGCAGAACGGCGAAGGTCAGCAGATTCCACAGCGACTCGTAGAGGAAGATCGGGTGAAAGCGCGTGTCTGGTGAGTAGGGGGGCGGCGGGTTGGACACGCGGATGCCCCACGGCAAGGTGGTCGGCGAGCCGTATAGCTCTTCATTGACGTAGTTTCCCCAGCGGCCAATGGCCTGACCGAGCGGCACTACCACCGCGCCGATGTCCAGCCAGGATAAGGTGTCGAGTTTGTTGCGGTAGGCGTAGATGGCGACGCCGAGCGCCCCGCCAAGTACTGCGCCAAAGATCGACAGTCCGCCGCTCCAGATGACCAGCGGACCTTCGTTTAGATCGAAGAAATGGGATAGATACCAGGCCCGGTCGCGCGCGGCGTGCACTGACGGGAACAGCACATGCCAAGCGCGCGCAAACACCACACCCAGGAAGACAACCAGAATCACGCCGTTCCACACGTGGTCCGGGTCCTTGCGGTCGCGCCGCGTCATCCAGGCTGCAACCCAGGCTGCGGCCAGGATCCCGAAGACGATGATCAGGCCGTACCAGTGAAAGGTAGGGTTCAGGGTCAGTCCGAACAGGTCGAAGGGGCCGAACTCGATCCCGCGCCGGTCGATGGTCATGTGATGCCTCCTTGACGGCTGAGGATGCGATAAACATACCACACCCGCTGGATGACGGTCAGGTGCGTGCCGATGGCCAGAATCCACAGCCCGATTTCGATCCAGCCGGTGAGCAGCATTGCCAGCAGGATGAACACGCGCTCCATACGTGTCAACAGGCCGACCTTGCAGTCTATGTCCAGCCCTTCGGCGCGCGCGCGGACATAGCTGACCAGCAGCGAGCCAAGCAGCGCCGCCATGCTGAGCAGCATCACGCGCTCGTTGCCCCACACGCTGGCATGGTAGGCGAGCGCCATGAAGATGAACCCGTCGGCGTAGCGATCGAGCGTCGAGTCAAAGAGCGCGCCGAATTTGTCCTGGCGCTGCATGGCTCGCGCGACGGCGCCGTCCAGTGCGTCAAGCGGCGTGCCCAGCAGCAGGATCACGCCTGCCCAGAAGAAATGACCCTGCGACGCGACGTAAGCGGCGACGGCGACGATCACCAGGCCGAGGGCGGTGATCGCGTCGGGATGCACCCCCATCCGGTATAGCCTGTTTCCCAGCGCGGTTGTGAGGCCCTGTGTGTAGTAGCGCATGCGGTCGGTCAGGGTGTTGAAGCGGCGGCGTCCGTCATCGGTTGACATGTGTTCACATCCTATTCTGTGCAACAGCCCCAACAGGGCGAATTCGCCCTTGCCAAAGCGAAGGCCATGGAGTACACTACGCACTGCTTTCGGGGCGTAGCGCAGCTTGGCTAGCGCGCACCGTTCGGGTCGGTGAGGTCCCCGGTTCAAATCCGGGCGCCCCGACAAAACTCCAGTCGGCATAGGGCTGGAGTTTTTTTGTTGTCGCGCTTATAGGCCGTTGGCCTTGGCGTCGTCCCACAGCGCGTCCATCTCCGTCAGCGTCATGTCTTCCAGCGGGCGGTTCTGCGCGGCGGCGTGCTCCTCGATATAGCGGAAGCGGCGGAAGAATCGCTGGTTGGCATCGCGCAGTGCGGACTCCGGGTCGACGTTCAGCCACCGGGCCAGATTCACCGCCGCAAAGAGCAAGTCTCCCATCTCGTGCGCGCGTTCGGTGTCCGTCTGTGCGGCCAGCAATTCCTGCAGTTCCTCGTGGACCTTGGCAATGACCGGATCGATGGTGGTCCAATCGAAACCTACCCGCGCCGCACGGTCCTGATAGCTGAACGACTGTGAGAGCGCCGGAAGTGACTTGGACACACCTTCGAGCCGCGATGTGCGCTCCTCGCGCTTCTCGGCTTCTTTGAGCCGGTCCCAGTTCACCTTTACGTCCTGATCGTCGCTGACTTCGACATCGCCCCACACATGCGGGTGCCGCCGGATGATTTTCTCGTTGATGCTGGCGATCACGTCCGGCATGCGGAACTCGCCCGCGTCGACCGCGATCTGGCTGTGCAGCACGATCTGCAGCAGCAAGTCTCCGAGTTCCTCGCGTAGCGCCACCGGATCGCCCGAATCAAGTGCATCGAGCACCTCGTACGTTTCCTCGAGCAGGTACGGTCGCAACGATTGATGCGTCTGCTTGCGATCCCAAGGGCAGCCTTCCGGGGCGCGCAGATGCGCGATCGTCTCCTGGAAGCGCTCCATGCTGCCGGGGAGGGGCAGGGGGGGCATGGCCAGCGCGAGCAGATGTGGCGCCTCGTCTACCGTGCTCAACTCTCCGAGCGCCACGCGACGAATGTCCCATCCGTCCGTGCCCGGCGCCGGGGCCGCGACGAGCTGGGCGGCGTGCTCCGGCGGGTACTGGTTGAGCAGAGTGCGCGCGATAGCCGGCAGATCTGCGACGTCCGGCTCGACGAGCAGCGCGGGATAGTCCGGATTCAGCGGTGGATGATGGCGCGCGGCCACGGCGGCGGCGTCGACGAGTTGAAGCCCTTCGGCATCTACCAGACCCAAATGGTCGAGGATATCGGTCAGGATGGGAAGCAGGGGGCGTATGGACATAATTCTCTCTCGCTGCACCCGCGCACACCGGGATCGCTTGACCGGGCGCGCGAATGGAAAAACAGGCAGACTCTCAGCTTGGTGGGCAGAGAGTCGCCTGTTGTGGATACATGGAAGCGGCAGACGCGCGCGGCAATTGCCCTAGCGCTTGGTGTAGGTCGGGGCCTTGCGGGCGCGCTTGAGGCCGGGCTTCTTGCGTTCTTTCTCACGCGGATCGCGCGAGAGGAATTCCCCGGCGCGCAGAGCCGAGCGCCATTCCGGCTCGATCTTCAGCAGGGCGCGGGCCAGGCCAAGGCGGATTGCGTCGCGCTGGCCGCTCTCGCCGCCGCCCTGGACCTTGACGGTGACGTTATACGCCTTTTCCTGCCCAACGACGCGCAGCGGCTCGATGGCGAGGTCGAAATCGCCCAGCCGCGTCAGGTATTCCTCGCCGGGCTTGTCGTTGATGACGACGCTGCCGTTGCCGCCCGGCCAAAGCCGGACCCGCGCCGTGGACGTCTTGCGCCGCCCGATGCCCTCGTAATACTCAGGTGCCATGTGACTAACCCTCTTTGCCGTTACAGGTCATACGTCTTCGGACGCTGTGCTTCATGCGGGTGGGTGGCCGTCGTATAGATCTTCAGCTTCTTGAGCTGCTGGCGGCCCAGCTTGTTCTTCGGCAGCATCCCGCGTACGGCAGCGCGAATCACCCGCTCAGGGTGGCGCGCGAGCTGGTCGCGCAGCGAGATCGCGGTCAGGCCGCCGGGATAGCCCGAATGCCGGTAGTAGAACTTGGTTTCCAGCTTGTCGCCTGTCACGCGGATCTTATCGGCGTTGACCACGATCACGAAGTCGCCAACGTCCATATGCGGGGTGAAGATCGGCTTGTGCTTACCCCGTAGCAACTGCGCAATCTGGGTGGCGAGACGCCCCAGCGTCTGGTTCTTGGCATCCACGACATACCACTCGCGCTGGATATCTGCCAGTTTGGGTGAATAGGTCTTGATTTTCATGTTCCACGTACTCCGCGGGGATCGTCCCGCTCGCTCTCAGTATGTTACGCGTGTCAGGCACAGGCCGTGCGCCGGTGCGCTCGGATTCGGCCAAGTTCCGTCGGCAGCTCGAAACGCCGCCAAAAAGTCATGGTCTGTCAGCTCGCCCCGTGCGATCCGCGCGAGGCCCCCTACGATGCGCCGGACCATGCGGTAGAGAAACGCGTTTGCCTCAATCGTGTACCGCACGATGGTTCCGCCGTGCTCCGGTGCCTGCTCGTGCGCCAGTTCGGACCGGTAGACCTCGCGGACGGTGCTTTCGCCCCGGGGCGGCTGCCCAAAGGTCGCGAAGTCGTGCTGCCCCATCAGGTCGGCTGCGGCGCGCTGCATAGCCGCCAGGTCCGGCGGGCCTTGCATGGCGACGTGCCAGGCATAGCGCATGAGCAGAGGCGGCCGGACCGGCGCAAACACCAGCGTGTAAGTGTAGGTCCGGCTGCGGGCGTCAAAGCGCGGGTGAAATGACGCTGCCGCTTCTTCTAGAGACCGGAGCACGATACTCTCCGGCAGATTGGCGTTGAGCGCGCGCCACAGGTCTTCGGTGGAGTGCCGCCAGACTGCGTCGAACGCGATCACCTGGCCTGTGGCGTGCACGCCGGTATCTGTCCGGCCCGCCCCAATGACGGTGCTGTGCTGCTGCGTCACCCGCGCGATGGCCTGCTCAACGGTCCCCTGAATGGTGGGAGTGTCACCCGCCTGCCGTTGGAAGCCGAAGTAGTCGGTTCCATCGTAGGCCAGAACGGCCCGGTAGCGGGTGACTCCCTCACTCACACGCCTACTCTTCCTCGCGATCCACCAGCTCCACCATCACCATCGGCGCTGCATCGCCCTTGCGCGGGCCAAGCTTCAGCAGGCGGATATACCCGCCCGGCCGGGTTTCATAGCGTGGAGCCAGCTCATCATAGACTTTGGCCACCGATTCGGGATTGCTCAGGCGCGCCAGCAGCAGGCGGCGAGCATGGACGCCACGCGCCGGGTTGGGATGGGCACGGCCCTTCTTGGCGACGGTGATCAGCTTCTCGGCCTCGGCGCGGATGGCGCGGGCTTTGGCTTCGGTGGTCGTGATCCGCTCGTGGCGAAACAACTGATTGATCAGATTGCGGCGCAGCATTTTGCGCTGATCTTTCGTTCGCCCGAGGTGCTTTCCAGCTACTTTGTGTCGCATCACACAGCTTCCTTGTCGGTCGTTTAGCTGTTGGAGTAAATGTCGTGCTCGGCAGGAAGATAGTTCTTCTCGCGGAGCCGCGTCACCAGCTCGTCGAGCGATTTCTCGCCAAAGTTGCGGATCGCCAGCATCGCGTCCGGGCCGCGCTCGAGCATCTCAAGCACCTCGCCGACGTTGGTGATACCCGTTCGCTTGAGCGAGTTGAAGACTCGCACGCTCAGATCGAGCGTTTCGATCGGCGTTTCGTAGACTTCGGGCGACAGCGCGTTCGGATCCGGCTCGGCGACCTCTTCCTTGGGCGGCATGAGCGATTCCTCGCTCACACCGGCGATGATGATCAGGTGCTTCATCAGGATTTCGGCGGCCTGGCTCATCGCCTCTTCGGGGCGAATGGTGCCATCGGT
>DYEN01000248.1 GCA_020725705.1 Anaerolinea sp. | reverse complement strand
CCACATCGCCCCGCGCGGGTACTTGCTCCACGCCGGCAGTTCGGGATCGTCCAGGTTGTCCAGCGTGAAGCGCGTCTGGCCTTCAAAATCCACCGAGACGAGATGGATCTCGCCGTCAGCGCGGGGCCGCGCCGCGACGTAGATCGCGCGGTCGATCGCCGCCGGAAGCACGAAGCCGTCGTTGTAGTCGGTGTGCTCGCCGATCAGATTGACGCGCCCCGGCACGCGCGCCAGCAGGGCCGGGGCGCCATCAAAACGCGCGCGGAAAACTTCGAGCACGTGCTCGCGAACGGTGGATGTTCGTACGTCGCTCATGCCTGCTTCGCTTTCGTGTAATGCCGATCGCTCTGCTCGCGCAGGCGCGCCGCCGCCTGTTCGGGCGTGATATCGCGCTGGGGCGTGCCGAGCATCTCGTAGCCGACCATATGCTTCTTGATCGTGGCGCTGCGCAGCAGCGGCGGGTAGAAGTGCGCGTGCAGATGCCAGTACGGATAGTCGCCGCCATCGGTGGGCGCCTGGTGAAAGCCCATGCTGTACGGGAACGAGGTGCGGAACAGGTTGTCGTAGCGCACCGTGATCCGCCGCAGGGCGTCTGCCAGCCCATCCCGCTCGTCAGCGTGCAGCGTGGGCAGACTGCCGGCGGCGCGGTGCGGGATCAGCAGCGTCTCGAACGGCCAGATCGCCCAGAACGGGACGAGCACCGTCCACGTGTCGTTGGCGTAGAGGATGCGCTCGCGCCGCCGCCGCTCTTCGTCCAGATAGTCGCTGAGCAAGGTGCGCCCGTGCGCGGCGTAATAGGCGCGCTGGGTGGAATCTTCTTTGAGCACCTCGCGCGGGAGCCGCCCGGTGGCCCAGATCTGCCCGTGCGGGTGCGGGTTCGAGGCGCCCATCATCGCACCCCGATTCTCGAAGACCTGCACGTACCCGATGAAGTCGCGCCCGCCGAGGTCTTCGGTCTGCTCGGCCCAGGTATCGACCACCGGGCGAATCTCGGCGGGGGTCATCTCGGCCAGAGTCAGATCATGGCGCGGGCTGAAGCAGATCACACGGGCGATGCCGCGCTCGCCCTGGATGCGAAAGAGCGGGTGTGAGTCCGGCCCGTCGTCGGGAGTGTCCGGCAGCAAGGCAGGGAAGTCGTGGTG
>DYEN01000247.1 GCA_020725705.1 Anaerolinea sp. | reverse complement strand
GCTGCCCAGGCCGGCCTCGTCGATGTCCGGATGCACGACCAGCTTGGCGATGTTGATATGATGGCCGAACGGCTCCGGTTCGTTGCCGATGTAGACCTCGGCCTCGGCCCCGACGCGCCCGCCAACCTCGGCCACCAGCGGGATACCGTCGCTGCCGCGCAACAGATTCGCCAGATGCACGGCGCACATTTCGACGCTGGCCCACGGCCCGGCGTTCTGCCAGCGCTCGAACAGCGTCAGCTCGTCGTAATCGGCTTCGATCAGCTCGCCGCTGGCCGTGCGCCGTGTCCAGGTTGGGACGTTGGCCGTGACCAGCGCGGTAATCGCGCTCGCGTCGGCCAGGTTGGCTTGCCGCACCGTGATTTGAGACATATCTTTGCTCCTGCGGATAAGTTTATTCCCTGGCTGCCGCCTGCAATCCGGCCCTAACTCTCACAGCAGGTCGGCCAGCGCAATTTTCGGATCCCCTGCCGGAAACAGCACGCGTAGCAGGGGCAGGTGGCGCTCGTGATAGCCTGTGTCCAGATGATCGGCGCCGTACCAGCCCGTGATCAGCCGCACCAGGACGGTCGCCGGGACCTCAAGCTCGACCAGTTCCGCGTCGCCCTCGCCCAGAGTCACCTCGGCCTGCTCGCTTTCTGTGCTGATCTGCAGCCGGAAGGCGCGGGTGGCATAGGCGCTGCCCAGCCGGCGCTGCTCCAGAGTCGGATAGAGGTGGGCAAGGGCTTGATCCAAATCGTGCAGGCGCACCAGCCCGGCGCCGGTAAACGCGCGCAGGGTTCCGCCGCGCGCCAGCGCGTGCTGCATCAGGGCGCTCTGCGGGTGGATATACAGCCCGATGCGTTCCTCGCCGAAAGTCAGCGCGGTGTGCGCGATCGCTGCCATCAGCGCCTCGACCCCGTCGGCGTGATCGCCGGCAGCCTCGATCACGCAGAACGAAGCTGCGTCGCCCTCGCGGAACCAGTTGACCGGCCCCTGCGTAATCAGGCGCACATAGGCGACGACCGTGCCATCCACTTCCGCCACCAGGAAGTCATCCGGCTCGTTGCGGCCAATACGCGCCAGATAGTCAAGCTGCCATTCCCACAGCGCCGCGTCCCGCGCGATGAGATAGTGCCCGCGTGCGCTGGCCACCTCATAGAGCGCCGCCACGCCCGCCAGATCTCCCGCCTGATAGCGCCGCACTGTCACAGGCTGGCCGCGCGCGCCGAG
>DYEN01000246.1 GCA_020725705.1 Anaerolinea sp. | reverse complement strand
GTGGGGCGCGCCTCGCTGGTCTGCGACGGGCTGCACGCGATCACCGTGGCGCAGGCGGTTGCCCTCATCACCGACCCGTACCGGGAAGCCGCCGCAGACTGAATTGCCTGCCGCTTGGCCGGATTCAACTATTGACGGCATAGGTGTCTATTTGGTAAAGTGAAAGTCCAGGGCACACCGCTCTGGATTTTTTGCGCCACGCACCAGCCTGCCCGGCCAGCCAGGCGTTTGCCCCTAACTCTGACCGCGAAAACGTATTCAGGCTACCTTGATGGAACACACGGACACACGATTTCGCCCTGCGACACAGGCGGTACCTGCCTGGCAGGTGGCGGATTCTGTGCGCCTGCGCGCGCCAGGTGCAGGGGGGCGTGCGGCCGGCCCGCAGGCACCCTTCGCGGCGCGTCCCATCTTTCGCCGGGGACCTGACATTGGTGTTCGTTGAGCCACCTTCGGGTGGCTTTTTTATGGGAGGGTCTATGTCCAACGGAACCGTCAATCGCACCGATCTGCGCCAGTCCGAGCGGTTTCTCTCGCTGTACACGCCGCCGAAGATTGCGGGAGAGTTCACCGGCAAGCATATCATCTCGGTCGAGCAGTTCGACCGGCACGATCTGCAGATCCTCTTTGACGCGACGCTCTCCATCCGGCGGCGGATGCGGCAGCACGACCGCGGTCTGCTCCAGCTTACCGCCGGTCGGCTGATGGCGACGCTCTTCTACGAGGCCAGCACGCGCACCGATCTGTCCTTCCAGGCGGCGATGCGGCATCTGGGCGGCGAGGTGGTCGCGGCGAGCAATGGCGTCCAGTTTTCGTCTATCTACAAGGGCGAGAACCTGGCCGACACGGTCCGTGCAGTCGGATGCTACGCCGACGTGATCGTGCTGCGCCACCCCAACGTGGGATCGTCCTACGAAGCAGCCTACTATCTCGATCTGCTGCGCGAACAGGTCATCCGCCAGCCGCTGGTTATCAGCGGTGGTGATGGAATCGGCGAGCACCCGACCCAGGCGCTGCTGGACATTTTCACGATTTTTGACTGCAAGCACCGGATCGACGGGCTGAACATCACGCTGGTGGGCGACCTGCGCCATGGCCGCACCGTTCACTCGCTCGCCAAGTTGATCGCCCGCTACGAAGCGCAGGACACGACGCTGAACTTCGTCGCGCCGGACGAGCTGCGCATGCCGGAAAACGTGCTCAACTACATCCGGGAGCAGGGGATCGCCGTCAACGAGACCGATAATCTGTACGATGTGCTTGGCGAAACCGACGTGATCTACTGGACACGTGTCCAGGAAGAGCGTTTTGAGGACCCGGACAGCTACGAGGCGATCAAGGATCGCTTCATCATGACACCGGCAGTCCTGGCGCAGGCGAAAGATGACGTGATCCTGATGCATCCCCTGCCGCGCAAGCACGAAATGGGCACGCCTGCCGACCACGACGCGCTGGACGCCGACCCGCGCACGGTCTATTTCAAGCAGATGGAAAACGGGATGTTCGTGCGGATGGCGCTGCTGGCCAAGGTGCTCGGCGGCCTGTGGGTCTGATGGGGCGGCGTCGATCATGCCCGACCTGATCCGGATTCCGGCGATGCTCGACCCGCACGTCCACCTGCGCGGAATGGAGTGGTCGCACAAGGGGACTTTTGCCAGCGAGACGGCGGCTGCGCTGGCGGGGGGCTATTGGGCGGTGCTGGATATGCCCAACACGCCGCCGCCAACCGTCGACCCCCCGGCGCTGGAACGCAAGCTGGCCGTGCTGGGCGCGGAAGCCGTGTGCGACTGGGGCGTCTATTTCGGAGCCAGCCAGGACGGCAACACGGCGCATTACCCCGCGGTGGCGGAGCGGGTCTGCGGCTTGAAGATGTACAACAACGCGACCACCGGCAGCCTGCTGATCGCCGACCAGGGCGCGCGCGAGATGCACTTCCGCGCCTGGCCGCGCGGTCGCCTCATCGCCGTGCATGCCGAAGGTGAGACGGTGGCCGACATCCTCGCGCTGGTCCGGCGCTATCGCACACCGACGCACTTTTGCCACATCAGCACGGCAGACGAGATCGCGCTGCTGGCGGCGGCCAAGTCGGACGGGCTGCCGGTCACCGTCGGCGTAACACCTCATCATTTGTTTTTGACGGACGAGGACGTTCGCACGCTGGGCGCGCTGGGGCGTATGAAGCCGGAACTGAAGACCCGCGCCGACCAGGATGCGCTGTGGGATGGGATTGCGCGGGGTGTGGTCGATGTGGTCGAATCGGATCACGCGCCGCACACGCTGGACGAGAAGCGCGCCCCAGAGCCACCTTCAGGCGTGCCGGGGTTGGAAACGACCCTGCCGCTGCTCCTGACTGCCGCGCGCGAAGGGCGACTGCCGCCGGAGCGCGTGATCGAGCTGGTGGCCCTGCATCCGCGCAAGATCTTCGGGCTGCGTGCGCCGGACGATACCTACACGCTCGTTGACCTGGCGGATCGCTACGAGATCCGCCGCGAGAATCTGCACACCCTGTGCGGCTGGTCGCCGTTCGAGGGATGGATGGTGCAGGGCCGGGTGCGCGAGGTGTGGATTCGGGGTCGGCGCGTGTTCGACGGGGAGCGCGTTCTGGCCGCGCCGGGTAGTGGCCGCAACCTGTTTGGCGCGGGGGAGTCCTTCGTGTGACCGGTTTGCTGGCTGCAGGGGCGCGCGCCGCCGTGTTGGCGCTGGCGGGGCCGGGCTACGAGTCGCTCGCCCGCCCGCTGATCTTCCACCTTTCGGCCCAGCAGGCGCATGACGGGCTGTTGCGTGTCCTGCGCCGGGCCGACACAACTCCGGGACTGGTCCGCCTGCTGGCAGCGACGCGCGGATTGAGCGCGCCGCCGGAGCCGATCGAGGTCGGCGGGGTGCTGCTGGAGTCACCGTACATCGTCGCGGCAGGGCTGGTCAAAGGGGATGGGTTTGCCGGCGAAGAGGAAGCCCTGGGGGCGGTGGCGCGTGGCCGCAATATCATGCCGGGCTGGCGCAGCATTCCCGCGCTGGCCGGCCCGGTGGAGTTCGGCTCGTTTACGCGCTGGCCGCGGCGCGGCAACGCCGGTGTGGTGGTATGGCGCGACGCGCCAACCCGCTCAACCCAGAATCGCGTCGGGCTGCGCAACCCCGGCGTGCGGGCTGCGGCGGCATTTCTGGCGCGTCACCGGCACGCGCTTCCCCGCCAGTTTGGGATCAATATCGCCGTCAGCCCCGGCATCGAGGCGCCGGAACAGCAAGCCCGGGAAGTGCTAGAATCGTTCGAGACGTTCGCTGCATCAGGTGTGCGCCCGGCCTGGTACACGCTTAATTTGAGTTGCCCGAACACCGAAGATGACCCCGGCAGCCACCAGACCGCTGAACAGGCGCGGATCGTCTGCGGGGCGGCGCTCGATGTGCTGCACGCGGCATACAGCGCCCGGCCGGTGCCGCTGTGGGTCAAGCTCAGCCCTGGGCTGGCGCGCGAGCAGTACCAGGCGCTGATGGCCGTCTTCGCCGAACTGGGCGTGCAGGCGGTGATCGCGACAAATACACTGGCGTGTCCCGCGCCGGACGGTGAGGGCCATCTGGCAGGCGTGGGCGGTGGACGGCTTCACCCGGCTGCCGTTGCGGCGGTGGCGGCACTGGCAGACGCTCGAGCCGCTCATGGCTTTCCGGTCGATGTGATCGGCTGCGGCGGGGTGATCGATGCCGCGTCGTGCGACGCCTTCGCCCGGCACGGCGTGCGCGCCTTCCAGTATTGGTCGGCGCTGGTCTATCGTGGACCGCTGGTTGCGGCGTTGATTCAGCGCGAGCGCAGCAAACAGCGCAGGTAAGAGGGAGTTTATGGGCAAGACACTGAACGCCATTCAAACGAGCGTCGCCGACGCGCTGATCGACATCGGCGCGGTAGTCTTCACGCCGCACGCACCGGTCACCTTCAAGTCGGGGATTCGGTCGCCCGTCTATGTCGATAACCGCCGCCTGCCGTTCTGGCCGCAGCACTGGATCACGGTTATCGACGGCTTTCAAAGCTTGATCGCGCTGCGGGGAATTCTCTTCAACGTGATCGCGGGGATCGAAGCCGCCGGGATTCCGCACAGCGCGGCGCTCGGTTACGCGATGCGCATGCCTTCGGTGTTTGTGCGCAAGCAGCCGAAAGAACACGGGATGCGCAGCCAGATCGAAGGCGGAGATGTCCGGGGGCAACGCGTGCTGCTGATCGAAGACCTGGTTACCACGGGCGGCAGCAGCTTGGCGGGCGTGGACGCCCTGCGCGCCGCGGGCGCGATCGTGGAGCACTGTCTCTGCATCACAAGCTACGGTTTTCCCGAGGCGCAGGCGGCGTTCGACGCGGCGGGAGTGCGGCTGCATGTGCTGGCACCGTTTTCGGAGATCGCGCTGCAGGCGTCGCGGCGGGGGTTGTTCGGCGAGGCAGAGCTGGCCGTGCTCGAGGCGTGGTCGCGCGATCCGCACGGCTGGCTGACCCCGGAGTCGGGTCCTGCTTCATCCCAAGAGGAGTCATGAGCGCATGAATGCCGCGATTGCCAAGTACGAGGCACGCGCCCGGCAGGTTAACTCGCTGGTGTGCGTCGGGCTGGACAGCGCCCTCGAGCGGATTCCGGCGCGCTTCCATGACGCCGATCTGCCGCAGTTTGCGTTCAACCGCTGGATCATCGAGCAGACTCATCCTTATGCCGCAGCCTACAAGCCTAACATGGCCTTCTACGAGGCGCAGGGAATCGCCGGGCTGCGGGCGCTGGCCCAGACCGTCCGCTACCTGCGCGAGAATTATCCCGACATCCTGACCATCTGCGACGCCAAGCGGGGCGACATCGGCTCGACCAACGCCGGATATGTGACCGCGATCTTCGATGAGCTGGGTTTCGACGCGGTGACGCTCCACCCATACCTCGGCCGCGAGGCGTTGGAACCGTTTCTGACGCGCGAGGATCGGGCCTGCATCATCCTCTGCCGGACGTCCAACCCCGGCGCGGGCGAGCTGCAGGATTTGACGGTCGGCGGCGTTCCCCTGTGGCAGGTCGTGGCGGAGCGCGTCAGCCGAGACTGGAACCGCCGCGGCAATTGCATGCTGGTCGCCGGGGCCACATACCCCGACGAACTGGGCCGGATTCGCACCGTGGCGGGCGATATGACGCTGCTGGTGCCGGGGGTCGGCGCGCAGGGGGGCGATGTTGAGGCAACCGTTCGCGTGGGCCTGAACGCCGACGGGCTGGGGCTGATCGTCAATTCCTCGCGCGGGATCATTTTCGCGCCGGATCCGGCTGCCGAGGCGCGCGCGCTGCGCGATCAGATCAATGCCTTCCGCCCGGGGGCGGCTGCCGACTGAAAGGCCGGACAGGAATGAGACGTATTCAGGCTGTCGTTTTTGATATGGATGGGCTGCTGGTAGATTCCGAGCCGCTCTGGCAGGAAGCGCGCATCGCGGCGTTCGGCGCGGACCGCCTGCGCTGGACCGAGGCCGATCAGCATCGGGTGATGGGATCGGCGACCGAGGAGTGGGCCGCCTTTTTAGCCGAGCGGCTGGACCACATCTATTCCGCGGATGAAATTATCGAGCGCGTGCTGGCGGAGATGGAGCAGGCGTACCGGCGGCATGTGCCGCTGCTGCCGGGCGCGCAGCAGGTTGTCGCGCAGGTGGCAGCTGTCTACCCGGTCGCCATCGCCTCAGGGTCGCCGCGCCGGCTGGTGAGCGCCGTGCTCGACGCGACGGGCTGGCGCGACGTGTTTCCGGTCGTAGTGTGCAGTGACGACGTGCAGCGAGGCAAACCTGCGCCCGATGCCTATCTCGAAGTGGCGTCGCGGCTGGGGATGGCGCCGGATAGGCTGGCTGTTTTTGAGGACTCCGCTAACGGCATCCTGGCGGGCCGTGCCGCGGGCGCGTATGTCATCGCCGTGCCGAACCATTACGCGCAGCCGCCGGGCGACGTGCTGCGGCAGGCGGATCGTGTGCTTGGTTCGCTGAGCGAGTTCTCGCTCGATCTGCTGCCCTGAGCGCCGATAGCCGGACGCGCGCTAGCCGAAACGCCCGGTGATGTAGTCCTCGGTGCGTGGGTCGCTGGGGCGGCTGAAGATCGTGTCTGTCGCTGCGAATTCGATCAACCGTCCGGCGCGGTCATCTCCCATCAGCATGAACGCCGTGTAGTCGGAGACGCGCGCCGCCTGCTGCATGTTGTGCGTCACGATGACGATCGTGTAGGTTTCCTGCAGGCTGCGCATCAATTCCTCGATGCGTAGCGTCGCGATCGGGTCGAGGGCAGAGCACGGCTCGTCCATCAGGATGATCTCCGGCTCGACCGCCAGCGCCCGCGCGATGCACAACCGCTGCTGCTGGCCCCCAGACAGCGCCAGGCCCGACTTCTTCAAGTTATCCTTGACCTCGTCCCACAGCGCGGCCTGGCGCAGGCTGCGCTCGACGATTCCATCCAGGGTTTCACGATCGCGCACGCCCAGGATGCGCGGCCCGTAGGCGACGTTGTCGTAGATAGATTTTGGGAACGGGTTCGGCTTCTGGAAGACCATCCCGATCCGCCGCCGGACCTCGACCGGATCGATCGCCGGATCGTAGAGGTTCTGGTTGTGGAAAAGCACCTCGCCCTCGACCCGCGCGCTGGGTACCAGCTCGTTCATGCGATTTAGCGAGCGCAGCAGCGTGCTTTTTCCGCAGCCCGACGGGCCAATCAGGGCGGTGATCTTGTTGGGCGCGATCTTCAGGCTGACATCGCGCACAGCGCAGAAGTCGCCGTAATAGACGTCCAAGTGGCGCGTTTCGATAGCGCTGGTGCCGTTGTGGCCGATCGTCATGAGGTCAATCTCCTGCTCAGGCGATTGCGCAGAATGATGGCGAACGAGTTCATTGTCAGCAGCAGGACGAGCAAAACCACAATCGCCGCTGCTGCGGCATTGCGGAACTCGTCTTGTGGCAGCGTGGTCCACCGGAAGATGATCAGCGGCAGCGCGGTGAAGATCGAGAACGGCCCATCCGGATCGCGCGTCAGATAGGTTGCGCCGCCGACCAGGATCAGCGGAGCCGTCTCGCCGAAGGCGCGCGACACAGACAGGATCG
>DYEN01000245.1 GCA_020725705.1 Anaerolinea sp. | reverse complement strand
TTGATAGGCGCGGGGCACTCTTCGTCGTCACCGTCGCTGCAGCCGGGCAGACGGCCCACAAGCCGCGGCTCGCCGCTGTCGCCGCTGTCAGCGCCGCCCAGCGCCAGCCCCGGCCCGACATTGAGATTGAGCTGCGGCGTGGCCGTATCCTCGGCGGGCGCGGGCGTGGGGGTGACACGTTCCTCGTCGCCGCCGCACGCCGTCAACCCAAGCATCAGCGCCATCCCAACAGCCCACCACCAACGCGTTCGACGCTTCATTCTGCTCTCCCAACCATGCACCCAGGGTGTTATCCCTTCGCGCTCTGCACAGGCATAGTCTAGCGAATCCGGGCGCCGGCCGGCAACCGGAGCGCCCGGATGCACGCCGATCGCGTCGCAAGCCCGGCGTGATTTGGACGTGCGCCCCCGAATATGAGATACTCGTAACAGAGCGGGTCGTCGTCCGGCGGCGCTCCGCGCAAGGCAAGCCTAAAGAGGAAGGATTCTCCGATGTCTCAGGCAAAGCAGTTCGACACGGTGCGCGTGCACTATACCGGGAGACTGGACGATGGCTCGGTCTTCGACAGCTCCAGAGGGCGCGAGCCGATTGAGTTCACGATTGGGGGTGGGCAGGTTATCCCCGGCTTTGAGCAGGCAGTGGTTGGCATGAACCCCGGCGAAGAAAAGACGGTGCGG
This sequence comes from Anaerolinea sp., assembly GCA_020725705.1. Taxonomy (GTDB): domain Bacteria; phylum Chloroflexota; class Anaerolineae; order Aggregatilineales; family Aggregatilineaceae; genus DYGX01. The sequence continues at coordinate 23,223 of DYEN01000245.1, read as the reverse complement.
ATCCCGTCCGACGAGGCCTACGGCCCGTACCGCGACGAGATGGTTCTCACCGTCCAGCGCGATCAGTTCCCGCCCGACATCGACCCGCAGGTCGGCCAGGCACTGCAAGTCCAGCAGTCGACCGGCGAGTCACTGATCGTCACCGTGTCCGAGGTCAGCGAGACGGCGGTCAAGCTCGATGCCAATCACCCGCTCGCCGGCCAGGACCTGACCTTCGATATCGAGCTGGTCGAAATCCGCTAAGGGGAAACACGCTTCGACCCGTGCCGGTCGCGGCCCCACGCCCCACGCCCGCAGCAGGCAGATGACGTGGGGCTTTGTGTCGTCCCGGGGGATGAGCGCCGCTCACGCTAGACGGGCGCGCAGAAAGCGGATCTGCTCCACAAGTTGAAAGACGCCGCCGCCCTCGTGCTGGTTGTACGGATAGACGCGGATATCCTTCGGCCCGGCGTAGTGATTGTAGGCGGCGAAGACGGTCGAGGGCGGGCAGATGTCGTCCATCATCGCGGTCGAGAACAGCCCCGGAGCCTGAGCACGCGCGGCGAAGTTCATCCCGTCGAAATAGCTCAGCGTGTGGAACACATCCTCAATCCGGTCGCGGTGGATGCGGCAGAAGGTCGCGATCTCCTGATATGGCCGGGTATCGACCAGTTCGGTTGCCCGGCGGAAGTGGCACAGAAACGGCACATCGGGCATCACCGCGCGGACTTCGCCGGGGATCAGCCCGCCGACGGCCAGCGCGATCCCGCCGCCCTGGCTGGCACCCGTCACGACAATCCGCTCCGGGTCGACGGCCGGGTGAGCGCGGGCCGTCTCGACGGCGCGCACGGCGTCGGCAAAGACGCGGCGATAGTAGTACGTGTCGGGATGGAGCACGCCCTGGGTCATGAAGCCGGGGACCGAGGGGTTGGCGCCCGCGTCGGGGATGTCCGGTGTGTCGCCCTTGCTCCACGTGCTGCCCTGTCCGCGTGTGTCCATCACCAGATGCGCGAAGCCCGCCGCGCTCCAGTCCAGCCACTCCAGCGGCAGCCCGCGCCCGCCACCATAGCCGATGAATTCGACCACACACGGCAGGCGCCCGTCGCGCCGGCGCGGCAGCAGCAACCAGCCCTTGATGCGCTGCCCGCCGTAGCCCGAAAAGGTCACGTCGAAGACCTCAACCGTCTCCAGCAGACCCTCGACCGGCTCGAAGCGCGGGTCGAGCGGATGGCGGCGGGTCTCGTCCAGGGTGTGCGCCCAGAACGCGTCGAAATCGGCCGGCTCGCTGCGTTCCGGCCTGTAGGTGCGCAGTTCTTCTAGAGGTTTGTCAAACAGCGCCATCGAACCTGTGCCTCCTCAAAATGCATGCTAAGCGGCGAGATTCGCACCCCGCCGCCTTGACCCACAACTGTCTTCGTGCTCGCGTCTGCCGGGCCGGCTCAGGTAGGGCGCTCGTCCGCGTCGTCATCCGGCGAGGGCGGCGGCTCGCTGTCGCCGGGCTGATCTTGCGTCAGTTCGGGCGGCGCCTCGACCGGGAACTGAATCACGTCGGCAGCGGGAAGCGACTGCGCCGGTGCCTGGGGCGGAAGCTGCGAGCGGATGATGCCCGGATCGTCGGGCGGTGCGCCGCGAAACGGCGGCCGGGCGGTAGGTGGCTCGTCGGCACCCCGGCCCGCTTTATCGGCGATCTGCGGCCAGATGATATTCACCGCCTGGACGACGCTCGGATGGTCCGGCTCCAGCGCGCGGGCCTGCTGAATATAGTCCCACGCCTGCTCGGGGGTGTCGGCCAGGTTCGCCAGCTCCAGCCAGGCGAGCAGGAAGCGGGGATTGAGTTGCAGCGCGCGGGTGAAGTGTTGGCGCGCTTCCTCGCGGCGCCCGCCCTGTGCCGCGGTGACGCCCATGTTGTAGTAAATCTGAGCGTTTTCGGCGCGCGCCGACGCGCTCGGCAGCCGGGCGGCGGGGAACGCCGTGACCGGCGGCGCTTCTGGGGCGGGGCCGAAGCGGTCAATCCGCTGACCTGCCAGCCGCCCGCCGGTGAGCGTGCCCGCCAGCAGGACGGCGTAGAAGGCCAGCTTGTACACGAACGCGACCGGCCCAAAGATGAGCAGCAGCATCCCATAGCTGAACAGCACGCCCAGCCCGACCGCCAGACCATATCCCGTGGCCTGTTCGGGGGTGCGGGCCGCGCGCGCCGCCCAGTAGCTCTGCCAGAACCCGAGCAGCACGATCAGCCCAAGCTGGGTTAGAAAGAGCACGTTCAGCCCGGCGGGTGGGTTTCTCAGCACGTTTTCGACAATTTCCGGCGCGCGCCGCTGAAGTTGCTCCTGTTGCGTGCTGAGGTCCGCATTGGGATCGACCTCGTCGAGCAGTTCGCTGATCAGAAAGCAGTAGCACGCGCCGAAGCTGAGCAGCGAGCCGATCGCCGTCACAATCAGAACCGCGCGCAACACGCGGTCGAAGTGGAGATTCTGCAAGCTCATCGAAGCCTCACCAGGGCGACACACGGAATCGCGCTAAGTATAGCATGCGGGGCGCGAACGCGAGAGTTCTGCCTGGACGCGACGCGAGGGACCATCAGGCCCCTCGCGACATGATCCGGTGGTGCTGGACGCCCGCTGTGCCAAAGCGGATGACTTACTGCGTCAGGTGGCTGACGACGTCTTCGACCGCGACACCCTCTTCCGTGATCAGGGTGAAGATCGTCCGCAGAAGCTCGACCGGGATGCTGCCGCTCCACACGCGGCCATCGGGCAAGTGCAGCGGTTGCACATCGTCGCCATTCGCGCCCAGCAGGACGGTCGGCGTGCCGGTCAGGCCGTAATCGGTGAAGCGCACGCGGGCCTCGTCCATCGCCGCGGCGTAACGGTCGTCTGCCATGCAGGTTTCCAGCGCATCGGGATCGATCGCGACATCTAGGCTGCTCAGAATCTCGGTGATCCCCTCTTCGCTGTAGGCGTACTCGCGGCCCAGGTTGATCGAGCCGGAGAAGAGGGCTTTGTAGGCGCTGTAGCCCGCGCCCTGCTCGGCGGCGCAGAAGGTTGCCCGTGTCGCCCGGTCGGCCAGCGCGTCCCCGGCAATGGGGACCAGCTCGATCTGGGCGCGGCCGCTCTCCACATCGAGCGCGATCAGGCGGTTCATGGGATAGCTGTAGTTCGCGCAGTGCGGGCAGGTGAAGCTGTAGAACTCAACGATCTGGATCGGCGCGTCGGGATCGCCGTAGATCATCCGGCCGCTGTCGGCCACGCTGGCCTGCCAGGCGGCGTTGATCGCCTCGTAATCGGGCTGTGGCGGCTCCATCCGCAGGCTGTCCAGAATACCCAGGATCGTGCCATCCTGCCCGCTGGGGGCCAGCGCCTGAATGTAGAAGACTTCGCCCGTGGTGCCATAGGGGAACAGGATCAGATACTGCGTGTTGCCGTTTCCATCGGCAAACTGGACGTGGAAGCCTTCGTTCGCGCCGGCGGTCAGCGGTTCGACGCTGCTGTTGACCTGCCCGGCCAGCGGTTCCAGGGCGCTTTCGAGGGTGGCGTCTGGCCCCAGCCCTGGGATGTTCTGCAGGGTGATAAACGCGCCCGGACCACCGGCCAGCGCCTCGGGCGAGACGAACGCCAGGTCGAATTCCTGCCCGCCCGACACCACGTCCCAGCCGGCCGGCAGCTCGACCGTCAGGCCAAGCAGCTCATGCTCGTACGTCCGCGGGGAATCCCCACCTTGCTGAGAAGCGTTATTCAGACCGGTCGGAACCCCCACCGCCTGGGATGGGGCAGCCGATAGCAGCGCAGCCAGGGCCACAACCACCATCACAATAAGAGAAAATCGATTGCGCATTGTTGACTCCATTGCACGGAACTTCTACCAGGTGTTTGGCAACCTGCTTGGCTAGCCGCGCCGCGACAAGGATCGGCTGGCCCGGCGGGTTCGCCAGATTATACCGAGAGAGCGAGGGATTTGCCTAGAACGGTCAGGTGGGGCGCTGTGCGGCGAAGAATTGAGCGTAATGAGCGGCCCACTCGGTATCGGGTGCCTGGCGGGCGTGGTCGTCGGCGGCCAGCACCAGCCAGCAGACAAGCCGACTGCGCGTCAGCTCCGGACCCAGCAGCGCGCGAAACCGCTCCAGCAGATAGCCGGCGTACCACAGGGGCCATTCGGGATCCTCGCCGTCGACATCCGCGAACGCCTGATGGTGGACACGCCCTGCCTCGCGCAGCAGCTCGGCCAGCTCGTCAACCAGCGTGGGGTCGGTCATCAGCGGCTCCCGCCACGGGAAACGAAACCCGCACCTGTCATGAGGCGCGGGTTCCGTTGGTGCAGAAGACGTGGGCTTAGCCCACTTTGAGCTTGGACTCGTCCCAGTCCTTCTTGCTGATGAACTTGGTCAGGGTACGGCCGTCCTTGGTCTTGCCACGAAGGCCATAGCGGGTCTGACCGTTCTTGGTGGTGAACGTCGTCTTCACCACATCGGATTCCGGCAGCTTCACCTTCTTGCGAGTCTTGACGTCGTAGAACTCAATATCTGCCACGGCTAGATCTCCTTGCTAATGAGATGTACCCCTATTCAGGTAAGTGTGCCGCGTAGCGTACACAAAAACGATTGTAGCACGGCTTGCGGCGAGTGCATATCACGAGTTTACCTGTTTTCTCTCAAAGTGCCTAGTTGTTTCCCTCAGCAGGCGGCAAAATCTCCTCGTCTGGGCCGGCAGCTTCCGCCGTCTCAAGCGGCGGGGCGGGCGTGTCGGACGGGACGGGGGGCGGCTCGGTGCGAGTCGCCGTGGGCGGGCGTGGCGTCCAGGTTGCGACCCGCAGCGTAGGCGCGGGGGTCAGGCTGGGCGCAGGAGTCCAGGTCGGCACGGCAGCGTCCCACACCGAGGTCGGTGACGGCCCCGGCGTGTCGGTGGGCCGGGGCGTGGTGCTCGGCGTGGGCGAAAAGCGCGACGTCGGGGTGACCGTCGCCAGCGGAAAGAGCGTCGCTGCGGGCGTGGTGTCTGCCGCTGCGCTGCTGCGGTCGCGCAGATAGAGCGCGACCAGGATCGCAGCGACGGCAACCGCGACCACGGCCATAACAATCAGCAGCGCGCCGGGGGTGATGGCAGCGCGGCCCGCCGCCGGGGCCGCGGGTGGCGGCGCGGCTCGCGGACTGGTGTAGGGTGTGCCGGTCAGGCGCTCATAGGCGGCGCGGGCGGTTTCGCTGGTGGGGTCCAACGCCAGCGCGCGCTCCAAGAAGCGAATCCGTTCGTCGCGGTTCGGCGAAGCAGCCGCCAGCCACAACCACGCGGGTGCATAGTCCGGGTCGGCGGCCAGCAAGGCTTCGAGCAGGGGGCGCGCTTCGGCGGGGCGGCCCGTCTGGATCAATGCAATAGCCTGTTGAAGCTGGTCGCTCCGGTTCTGTGCCATAGCTGCCTCTTGCTGCTGCACGCGCTTCTCTCATTGTATTCAGCTTGCTTCGGCAGCGAAAGAGGACGCCGGTACGCGCCCGGCTAGGGATGCGCAAACCCCGCTGCGATTTGCAGCGCCGCCGCTTCGGGCGCGCGCAGCGAGGTTGTGGCAAGCTGTGCCTGTACCGGCTCGCCCGGCGCAAAGCGACGCACCGCAACCGCGCCGGCTTCCTTGACGGTGATGTAGTACAGCGCGATGGTAGAGCCGTCGTCCTGCGGCCATTCCTGAGTGATGATCTGCACGCCCGGCCGGACGGTGTGCAACAGGCCGCCGATGGCGCGCTGCCAGAGCACCGGCGGCAGCCACAGCTTGCGGTCGCCCAGGGTCAGGATGTTGGTCACGCCGGCGTGGGTTTCGAGCGGGCCGTAGGCGTAGAACGGGGGGTGCAGCACGGCGGTGCCCAGCAGAGTGCGTAGCGTCTGAATGTCGGTCACGATGCCCTGCCGGGCGATAGCCTGCTGGGTGGTGCATGTTCCGCCGTGGATGGTCGCGCCCATCAGCAGCCGGGCCAGGTCGAACGGCTGGCCGCGCAAACGATCCGGCACGACGCTCAGCGTGGTGATGGAGCAGGCTGTGTACGCCTGTAATGCGTCCGGGGCGGGTGGCGCCAGCGCGATGATCGTGCGGGGCTGCCCGTGAACGTCGAGCAGCGCCAGGTCTGCCGTCCAGTCGTGCCAGGTATGCCCTTCGTGGATCTCGACAACCCCTTCGAGCAGGTTGGCGGTGTGGGGCTGTTCGCAGAGGTGGCAGGGCCAAGTGATCAGCACCGCCTGGTGCCGGGCGAGACAGTCCTGCATGCGCAGCGCGATCCAGCGCGCCGCGGCGGCCTGCGCCACCGCCTCGGGCGGACAGTTGGTTTCCTCGTCGTGCGCGTAATGATGCTGCTTGATCTCGCCCTGCCGGGCGATCATCCTGCCGCCGCACAGCGGGCAGCGATACTCAACGCCGCGCCTCGCCTGTTCGATCGGGACCGGCTGGCCTCGGTCGTCGAAGGCCCACTCGTACAGCGGAAGCTGGCCGTCGGTTGAGGCGGCGGAGGGCTGTCTGCCGATCACCTTCTCTCCGTTCTGTTCTCGCGCCATGCTCTCAGCATAACTTGCTCATTGAGGAGCGTGGGGTCCCCCGACTAGTGGGGCACCGCTGTGTATCTCTTATTATTGGCGCTTTGCCCGATCGGGCAAATGCAGCATATGCCGGGCCGGAGCGTCGGGCACGCGTCTCAGAACCGCCGGCGGGCCGGTGCACAGGCGTGTGAGTCCGGCGGGCAGCATTAGGCCTATAATCTAGTCAGGACAACGGTAGAGAAAGGGTGAACCGGATGCGTTCACGAACAGGTTTGCTCTGGCTGCTCGGGGCGTTGATCGTGGTTCTGGGGCTGGGCGTGTGGGATCCGGCGCCGGTGGCGGCGGGCGGGTTTCTGTCGCCCAGCGCCTACATGAACGCCTACTTCGAGCTGATCAACACGCGGAACTACAGCGCGGCCTATGTCGAGTGGGTCAACCCGCCCCAGACGTACGATCAGTTCGCCGCCGGGTATGCCGATACGCAGCGGGTGCAGGGCTATTTCGGCGGTTTGCAGCCGGGTGAGGTCAACAACCTGCTGGGCGGCGTGCCCGCCGTGCTGTACGGCTACCGCTTCAATGGGACGGTAGCGGCCTACAGCGGGTGCTACTACCTGCTCTATAACGGCAGCGGCTCGGGGATGGATGTCTGGTCGATTGCCCATGCCGATCTGCGGCCTCTGGGCTACGTGCCGACGCTGGAAGGCGCCGACGCGCTGATCAAGAGCACGCAATGTTACGCGCGGCGCTCGACCGGCGGTGACTTCTTGAGCGTGCAAAGCATGCTGGGGGCCTACTACGACGCGATCAACGCCCGGGATTACGCGGCGGCCTACAGCCTGTGGCGCAACCCGCCGCAAACCTATCAGCAGTTCCTCTCCGGGTTCGCCCGCACAACCGAAGTCGCGATGTTCTACGGCGACTATCAGTACAGCGGCGCGCCGAGCGCTTACGAGGCAGGCCGGGTGCCGGTGGTGCTGATGGGCTTTCATTCAGACGGGAACGTTGTGGCGTTTCGCGGCTGTTTCCGGCTGAATTATGACCCCTGGCGCGTGCCGGCCTGGGCGATCATCGGCGCCAACCTGACGCCGATCTCGACCGACTTCGGCGCACCCGACCGGCAAACGGTCCTCAGCGCGCTGGCCGCACGCTGTTACTAAGCAACGCCCGCCGTGTTTCGGCTCCGTATGTGGCTGCACCCGCTTCCCGGCCGGTTCTGACCGCGGGGGTGGCGGGTGGAGTCGTGCCACGGGGCCGGACACGGCCTGCCAACCGTTCGCGCGGCTCAGTGCGACGACTGACCGCGCTCGGCCCGCTCTTTGAGCTGGTCCAGAATTTCCGCGAAGGTTGTACTGAGGAACTTGTTGATCTCGTCGGACTCTTCAAGCTCCTCGCGGGCGATATCGCGCATGGTTTCGATGAAAGTCTCGCGCGAGATCAGCCCTTGCTGGATCAGCAGCCGCGCCAGTGCTTTGGCGATCACAAACCCGTCCACGCCGCGCGCGCCCAGGCTTGCCAGCCCGCCGAACAGGTCCCCGAAGATCTCCTGGGTGGTCCGGATGTCGTCCTGCACGATGCCCCCTCCTGTGCCCGAAACAGAATGTGGCGCCCGATTGTAGCGCGAACCGGCGCGCTTTGCCCCAATTCGCTGCGATTGGCGCGGCGGCCCATTCGCTGGTAAAAACACTCGGCGCGTGTGGAGGCGTCTGTGTCACAGAAGGGATGGCTGCTATGCTTGACGCACGCACGCGGGCGCGACGCGCGCTCGCGCGGGGGATAGGGCGCGCGGCGCTGCATCTGCTGACCCGCACCGCGATCGAGGGGGCGCGCTTTCTGAATACGCCCGGGCCGGTCATCTTCGCCGCCAACCATGTCTCGACCTTCGACGCGTTCCTGATCTTCACGCTCCTGCCGCCGGATACGATGTTTGTCGGGCCGGGCGATTTTCCCCTGGAGCAGCCCGGCGAGTGGCTGGCCGACCATCTGGGCCTGATCCGCGTCCGGCGCGGCGCGATCGACCGTGAGGGCCTGAAGCAGATGGCAGCCGTGCTCAAAGACGGGGGGCGGCTGGCGCTGTTTCCTGAAGGGGGGACCTGGGAGAAGCCGATCGATGACGTGAAATCGGGCGTGGCTTACCTGTCGCTGACGACCGGTGCGCGCATCGTTCCGATCGGGCTGGGGGGCACCTACCGAGTCTGGGAAGCCGTCTTCCGGCTGCGGCGCCCGGCGATCAGTGTGCGGGTTGGCCCGCCGCTGCCGCCGGTCCGTGTGTCCGGCGATCGCCACCGGCGCCAGGACGCGCTGCAAGCCGCGTCCGTCTCGCTGATGGGCCGCATCTACGACTTGCTGCCGCCTGAGACACAGGCACACTACGACTACTTCGGACGGGTGCGCTACGCGGGGCGGCTGGTGTTCGACCCGCCGCAGAGCAGCGCTCCGCGGGTGTCGTTCGACGCGCTGGCGGAGCTGATCAGCAAGCCTAACCTGTTCCGCCCGCTGCATCGGGTCGCGCGGCTGCCGGTTGCGCCGTTCCTGCATCCGGGGTGCTTCTACCCGCCCGGCACGATGCGTCTGGCCGCGGCGTCGCTGCTGGATACCTTCGGCGAGGGCAACTTCGCGGGCTATCTCGAGTACCGGCTTGGCGAGGACAAGGCCGATCGCGTGCGCGCCGCGCTGCGCGCCATCATTGGCCGGATCGACGTGCTGGAGCCAGGCAGCACCCGCGTTGCGTTCGCCGTGACGGTTGAGGATTGATCGCCCCGGCGCGCCCAGGCCGTCGACTTACAGCCGCTCGAAGATGCCTGCGGCGCCCTGACCCCCGCCGATACACATCGTCACCATGCCGTATTTGCCGCCGCGCCGCCGCAGCTCGTGCAGAAGCTGGACGGTCAGCTTGGCGCCGGTGCAGCCGAGCGGGTGGCCAAGCGCGATCGCTCCACCGTTGACGTTGACGCGCGCCGGGTCCAGGTCCAGCTCGCGGATCACAGCCAGCGCCTGGGCCGCGAATGCCTCGTTCAGTTCGATCAGGTCCAGGTCGGCCAGCGCCAGCCCGGCGCGCTTCAGGACGCGCGGCACGGCGGCTACCGGCCCGATCCCCATGATCTCAGGCGCGACACCCGCCACATTAAAGCCGACATATCGTGCGATTGGCTCGAAGCCCAGGCGCGCGGCGGTGTCGCTGTCCATCAGCAGCACGGCGGCGGCGCCGTCGCTGAGCGGGCTAGAATTGCCGGCGGTGACCGTTCCGTTCTGCTTGAACGCCGGCTTGAGCTTGCCGAGCGCTTCGAGCGTGGTATCGCGGCGCAGGTGCTCGTCGGTGTCGAAGACGATGCGCTCGACATAGCGCCGCCCATCGCGCAGCGTCACCTGGTCGAAGCTGACCGGCTCGATCTCCTCGGCGAACTTGCCCGCGTCCGTGGCGGCGGCGGCTTTGCGGTGGCTGTCGCAGGCAAACCGATCCTGATCCTCGCGCGAGATGCCGTACTGCTCCGCCACGCGCTCCGCCGTCAGGCCCATGCCCATGTACATCTCCGGCTGGACGAAGGTCGTCGCATAGTCCGGGCTGAGGCGGAAGCCGGTCATGGGCACCAGACTCATTGTTTCGACGCCCCCGGCGATGATCACGTCGGCGCCGCCGGCGATGATCCGCTCCGCCCCGATCGCGATCGATTGCAGACCGCTAGAGCAGAAGCGGTTAATCGTCTGGGCGGGGACGCTGACCGGCAGCCCGGCCTGGAGCGCCATTAGGCGGGCGGGGTTGAGGCCCTGGGGGCCTTCGGGCATGGCGCAGCCCAGGATAAAATCGTCGATCAGCGCCGGATCGAGCCGCTCGCCCGCTTGGTCGAGCAGGCTGTGCAGCACAGCGCCCATCAGTGCTTCCGGGCGTGTCGTGCGGGTCGTGCCCTTTTTGGCCCGGCCCACCGCGGTGCGCGCCATCGCGACAATGACCGCTTCTCGCATCAGAACCTCCTACTCGCTGTGCTCAATGAGATCGAGTGTAACAGTGAAAACGCTCCCCTGGCCGACCGTGCTCTCGACCCCGACCGTGCCGTGATGCAGGTTCACGATCTCGCGGGCGATGGTCAGCCCCAACCCGGTCCCCACCGCAATGTCTTCGTTGGCGCGGAAGAATGGCTCGAAGACCTGGGCGAGCATGTCCTGTGGGATGCCGATTCCGGTGTCGCGGATGCGAAGCACGGCCTGGCCGTGTTCGGCTTCGGCGGTGGGTTCGAGCGCATCCAGCTCAACCGTGACCGACCCGCCTTCGGGTGTGTAATTGATGGCGTTGATCACCAGATTAGTGATGACCTGTATCATGCGCTGCGGGTCGGCCTCGATCATCAGCGGCCGGTCGGGCAGCGCCGCGCGCAGGGTGATCGCTTTGTGCTCGGCTTCGGCGCGCTGGATGATGAGCACTTCTTCGACCAGCTCGTTCAGCGACACCGGGCGCCGATAGAGCGGGATGATGCCGCGCTCGAAACGCGAGATATCCAGCAGGTTTTCGATCAGTTCGGTCATGCTGTTCGTCACGCGGTCGATAACCTCAAGATGGGCGGACAGCTTGTCCGGCTGCCTGCGCAGAAGATACAGCCGCGTTTTGATGTTGGCCAGCGGCGTGCGCAGCTCGTGCGAGGCGTGGGCGATGAAGCGGTCCTTCTGAGCCTGCAGCGCCTTCTCCTGGCTGATGTCGCGGAAGATGGCGACCAGGCCGGAGTCCTGTTCGCGTGTCACGCCGGGGACCTGGGTGATGGTCAGCGCGGCATCGATGGTGCTGCCGTCCCGTCGCAGGGCGGCGACCTCGCCGCGCCAGCGTCGCTGCTGCGCCAGCCCGGCGCGGATCGCGTTAATCTGGCGGTTGCCGTTGGGCGAGGGCACGATCAGGCTGTCTTCAATCACCAGCGAGCGCCCGATCAGGTCGTCCGGTTCGTAACCGAGCAGGTCGGTAAAGGCCGCGTTGATATACATCACCTGCCCACCCAGCGTGAAGATCACCGCCTCGCCCATCGAGTCGAGCACGGCCTGAAGCTGGGCGCGCTGGGCCTCGACCTCTGCCGTGCGCTCGCGGACGCGCTGTTCTAGCTCGCTGGCGTGGTGCTGGATCGCGTCGTACAACTGCGCGTTGCGAATCGCGATCGCCGCCTGATCCGCGAAGGCTTGCAAGCGCTCGGCGTCGGCAGCGTCGAAGAAGCCCGGTTCGGTGCTGTCGAGGTGCAGGATGCCGATCACGCGATCTTCGAGCACGATCGGCGCCTTGACGGTCGAGCGAATCCAGTCTTCTTCCGGGATGCGCATCCACAGCGGGTCGGCGTGCGTGTCCGGCAGGGCGAAGGGCCGCCGGGTGGCGATCATCTCCTGCCACACGGGGACCTCGTCCACCTTGAAGCGCAGCTTGCGGATCCAGGTCCCGGCGCCGTGCTCGGCGTAGCCATGCCCGCGAACCACGCGAGCTACGCCGTCCTCGATCAGCATGATATTGGCCGCGTCGTAGGGCAGGACACGCCCGACGTTCGCCAGAATCCGGTCCAGCACGGCGTCGAATTGGAGCGTGCTGCTGATGGCCGAGGCGGCGGCGCGCAGCGCTTCGGCCAGCGTGCGCTGCTCGCGCTCGGCCTCGAACAACCGCGCGTTGCGGATCGCCAGCGCGGCATGGTCGGCGAAAGCCTGAAGCCGCTCGGCATCGATCGGTTTGAAGGCGTAAGGGGCGGCACTATCCAGGTTCAGCAGCCCGATCACCTGGTTGTCGATCGAAATCGGCGCTTTGAGCGTCGCGCGGATCCAGGCGCTCTCCGGCTGGACGGTCCAATCCGGATCGTTTTCGGTATCGTTGATGATATAGGGCTGCACGCCATCTTGCGTATGCATGCGCGACCAGTGCCGCGTGTCGGCCCTGGTCAGGCGCAAACGGTCGATCCAGCCGGTAGGACCATACGCTTCATAGCCGGCGTGCCGGACGATCACCGCCACGTCGTGCTCGATCAGCATCAGGTTGCCGGCGTCGTAGGCGATCACCCGGCGGATGTTTTCGAGCAGCCCGTCGAGCAGGACGTCGAGCGACAGCGAGCGGTTGCTGAGCGCCGCCACATCGCCCAGCGCCTCGGCGAGGATGCGCTGCTCGCGCTCCGCGATGAGCAACTGCGCCTTGGTGATGGCGACTGAGGCCTGATTGGCGATCGTTTCTACCAGCTCCAGCTCGTCCGGGGTGAACTGGCGCGGCTCGACCCAGTCTAGCCCGAGGGTGCCGATTACCTCATCGCCGACCAGCAGCGGCATGATCACCAGCGTGCGTGTGCCGCGCCGGCGCAGCGCGGGCCAGGCCGGCTCAAAGCGCGGATCGTTCAGCACGTCCTCGGAGACGAGCGGTTTATGTGTTTCGCGGATGTAATCGATAGATGGGTTGTGTTCCAGCCCAATGCTGATATCGCGGTTGGCGCGCTCATCGGGATGCGTGCTCAGGACCAGGCGGCCCACCTTGTTATCCTCGAACAGGATCAGGCCGCCAAAGCTGGCCCCCAGCACGGTCTGTAGCTCCATCAACACCACGCGATAGATCTCGTCGAGTTCAAGCTGCTGGGTTACCTGGCTCGAGATGCGATTGAGCAGAGCCAGTCGCTGCGCCTGCGCTTCGAGCCTGGCGGCGTGGTCCTGCAACGCCTGGAACATCCGCGCGTTCTGCAGCGCGATCGCGGCCTGGTTGGCGAAGGTCTGCAACCGCTCGGCGTGCTGGGCGTTGAAGAAGTTCGGCTGTGCGCTGTCGACGGTCAGGAAACCAATGACGTCTCCCTCGCGCTGGATCGGAGCGGCGGCGTAGGATCGGATCCACGCCGTCTCCGGAAAGGTGACCCAGTCGGGATACGTGGCTGTGTCGGCGATGACCAGCGGATGGCCGGTGTCGCGCATGATCCTGAGCGAGGCGATCTCATCGATCGGGAAGCGGCGCGCGGTCATCCATGCCGACAAACCGCGCGTGCTATAGCCGTGATGGCGCGCAACGCGCGCGTCGGCGCCGTCGACCAGCAGGATAGAGGCGGAGTCATGCGGCAGGACGCGCTGGATGTTCTCAAGGATGCGGTCGAGCACGGTGTCCAGTTCCAGCGTGCTGTTAAGAATGGTCGCTGTATCGCTGAGCGCCTCGGCCAGCAGCCGCTGTTCGCGCTCGGCTTGCTGCGCGCGCTCGCGCTCGGCACGAGTCCGCAGCGCCGTGATGCCATAGGCCAGATCGTGCGCCAGCTCGTCGAGCAGCGTGACTTCTTCTTCGTGCCGGAAGGCGTCCGCTTCTTCGGCATAGACCACCAACACGCCGAAGACATGATCGCGATCTTTGAGCGGCAGCCCCAACACTGAGCGATACCCTCGCGCCAGCGCAGCCTCGCGCCAGGGTTCAAAATCCGGATCGGTCGCGCAGTCGGCGACAATCGTCAGGCTGCCTGTGCGCACTGCACGCCCGGCGGGGCCGTTGCCGCGCGGTTCGTCGGCCCAGGTGGTGTGCAGCAGGTCCAGATAGCCGTTATCCGCGCCGTAGGACGCAATCGGCGTGATGGAGCGTGCCTCGTCATCGGCGGCGTAACCGACCCACGCCATCCGGAAGCGGCCGCTGTCCACCACGATCCGGCAGATGTCATGCAGCAGCGTTGTCTCGTCGGTGGCGCGGACCATGATCTGGTTGCAGTCGCTCAGGGTGCGGTAGGCGCGGTTGGCCTGGCGCAGCGCTTCTTCATCGCGGCGCCGCTGGCTGATGTCGTGGGCAATCATCGCCACATCACGCGGGGTGCCCTGCTCGTCGCGAATAACCAACAGCGTTTGCTCAACCGGGATCTCGCGCCCGTCCCGGCTGAGCAGGGTCAGCTCTCCACGCCAGACACCTTCGCGCAGGGCCGTCTCCAGCGCGCTGCCGTGCAGCAGGGCAGCGTCTTCGGGCGGGAAGATATCATCGATGGTCAGATCGCGCAGCGCGTCCGCAGAGTCGACGCCGAGAAGCTGCAACCCGGCCGGATTGACGTAGCGGGGCAGATGAGGCCAGCGCTGAATCGAGGACAGGGCTATCAGGTCGCCGGAATGTTCGATAATGGCCAGGCGCCGCGCGTTTTCGGTGAACAGGCTGGCGTTCTTGATCGCGATCCCGATCTGGGCGGCGAGCGTGGCCTGGACGCTGGCATCTTCCAGCGTGAAATAGTCCGGCAAGGCGGCCTGCACATCCAGCACGCCGATCAACTCGTTGCCGATGATCATCGGGATTGCCATCTCGGAGCGCGTATCGGGCAGCAGCGGGTGGGGCAGCCACTCGCCGGATTCGGTCACATCACGGACCGTCACGATCTGCCGCAGGCGGGCGGCCCGCGCGACAACGCTGCGCTCGTGGTGCAGCGGAATCCGGTAGCCAGACGCGACCATTTCGCGCCCTGCGTGCCCGGCCCCGGCGGCCAGAACCAGATAATCGCCTTCTACCAGGAAGATGTGGGCATGGTACAGCTCGAAGTTATCGCGCGTGAGTTGCACCACGGTGCTCAGCAGCCGGTCGCGATCGAGGATCGTCGTGGCCTGCAGGCTGACCTCGGCGACGGTCGCCAGCTCGTTCAGGCGGGCGGCCATCTGCCGCAAGAACTGCTCGCGTTCGCGCTCGGCCTGCTTGCGCTGCGTGACATCGCGGATGATCATCAACACTTCGTCGGGCTGGCTGCAGGCGAGCCGCGCTTCGAAGTACCGTTCGCCGGCCGGGACCCGCAGCGGATATTCGAAGACCTGAATCCGGCGTGTCTCCAGCCCGCGCCGGACGTGGTGCATAACCAGCCCGGCTATGTCCGGCGGCAGGACGTCGCCGACACGTTTCCCGATCAGGGCCGCGCGATCGCCCCCGACGAGCAGCTCCGGTGTCGGGCTGTGCACGTCCAGATAAGTTCCGTCGCGGTGGACGCGGATCATCGTGTCCGGCAGCGCGGCCAGCAGCGAACGGTTGGTGGCTTCGCTCTCGCGCAGCGCGGTAACGGTGCGACGCTGCTCGGTCACGTCGCGGATGATCGCGATGACGGACTGCGGGCTGCTTCTGACGATGCGCGCTTCGTAGAAGTGTGGCTCGCCGTCCAGTGGCAGCTCGTAGTCGAAGGTCTGCACTTCGCCCGTTGCCAGCGCTTGCTCGATGGCAGGCATGGCCTTGGGAGCAAGCTGGGGCAGCACATCCTGAATGCGCCGCCCCATGAACCGCTCCGCCGGCATATTGAGACCCATCGGCGCGGCCCGGTAACCTGTGAAGGTCCCGTCACGCGTCAGTTCGAACATGAGATCGGGTGAAGCGTTGAGAAAGGCTGCGTACGCCTCTTGTGATGCTTTCAGGGCGTCGCGCCAGTGGCGGATGCGCCGGGCGCCGTGCCGCAGCGAGAAGTAGAAAGCGGCCGTTGTCACGATGACGAAGAGCCAGCCCTTGAGGACTTGAAGCTGCGCGAGCTGGCGCGAATTGGAGACGATCGCGTTCAGAAGCAGATCCGATACCGTGATCCAGATGCCGGCGAGTAGCGCGTAGAGTAGCGCCGCGGGCAGCAGCCGCTCCGTGCGCCCGATTTCTTCTGGCGCATAACTGACTTGGCCCATCCCCACTCTCCTTGCTGCGCCCGGCTTCACACGCCTCAATTGCGCAGCGGTTTGTTGTATTGCAGCATGTGCATGATGCGCTCGATCGTCTTCGGTTCGTGGCACAGCTCGACAAAGGCTTCGCGCTCCAGGTCCAGGATGTATTGCTCTGGGACCCAGCCCGGCTCAGACAGATCGCCGCCGCACAGCACATGCGCGATCTTGTTGGCGATCAGCACGTCGTGGTCGGTGGCGTATCCGGCTTCGTGCATACTGAAGACGCCCAGCCGCAGCGCGGCCAACGCGTCGCGGCCCGCCGCCCAGACCTTACCCGCCGGCTGAGGCGTATAGCCCCCGGCTGCCAGGTGCAGTGCCTCGCGCTTGGCTTCGGCCAGCAGAAAGTCTTTGTTGAGCACGATCCGGTCGGACTCTCGCAGGAAGCCCATCGAGCGCGCCTGTTTGGCGCTTTCCGAGACCTGCGCCAGCGCCAGCATCTCGAAAACGCGCTGCAGATGCGGCAGCACGTCGGCGTTGGGCGTTTCCATCACCGGGTTGATCACACGGCGCAGCATTTCCTTGCAGCCGGTCCCGGCTGGCAGCAGCCCGACGCCGATCTCCACCAGGCCGATGTACAGCTCGGCGTGGGCGACGCTGCGCGCCCCGGCCATTGCCATCTCTGCACCGCCGCCCAGCGCCATCCCGAACGGCGCCGTGATTACCGGGCGGGGCGCGGCGCGCATGGCCTGGAACAGGTTCTGCAGCTCGCGCGTGGTCGCCTCGATCTTGTCCCATTCTTGCTGCTGGGCGAGCATCGCGATCAGAAAGATGTTGGCCCCCGCGCTGAAATGCTCGCCCTGGTTGCCGATCACCAGCCCGTCGTAGCCGCGCTCCAGGTATTCGAGCGCCTTCCAGCCCATCGCGATAATATCCGCGTCGATGGCGTTGGCTTTGGTGTGAAATTCGAGCAGCAGAATACCGTCGCCCATATCGATCAGCGACGCCCCGGCCATGCCCTCGATCCGCTTGCCGGCGGCGCGCAGGTCCGCAATCACGATGCTGCGCGGGTCTTTGTGCAGCGGGACATAGCCGCCGCGCTGCGGGTCATAGACGCCGACCACCACGCCCGCCTGGTCGCGCTGGTAGAAGGTAGCATGGCCGCTCGCCAGCATATCCTTGACCCACGGCGCGACCGGGTAGCCGTCGGCTTCCATGCGCGCGGCGGTCTCGGCCACGCCCAGCGCGTCCCAGATTTCGAAGGGGCCAAGTTCGTGGTTGAAGCCCCACTTGTTGGCGTTGTCGATTGAGGGGATGTCGTCGGCGATCTCGCCCAGGCAGCGGGCCGCGTAGCTGAGATAGAAAGCGTGCAGGTGCCACAGGTACTGGCCCGCGCGGTCCTCGGCGTTGACCATCGCCTTGATCCGCTCGCCCACCGGCTCGATCTTGCGGTGCTGGCCGACGCTCTCGAAGCGAACTTTGGCGGGCGGCTCGTATTCGAGCGTTTGCAGGTTCAGCTCCCAGAACTCGCGACCCTCAGGCGTATCGACGCGCTTGTAGAAGCCCTGGCCCGCCTTGTTGCCGAGCATCCCGCGCTCCAGCATGGTTTCCAGCAGCGTCCGCGACGCCGGATGGTTGAGCACCTCGCGCGCCTCGTCGTGGGGGATGGCGGCGTACAGGTTGCGGTTGACGTGTACCATGATGTCGGCGCCGATCAGGTCAAACAGGCGGAAGGTGGCCGTCTTGGGGCGGCCAATCAGCGGGCCGGTGAGGGCGTCGACCTCTCCGACCGAATAGCCGTGCTCCAACGCGTAGTTGACGCCGTAGGTCCCCGCCACGCTGATGAAGCGATTGGCGATGAAATTGGGCGTGTCTTTGCACAGTACCACGCCCTTACCCAGCACGGTGCGGCCGTATTCGATCATGGCATCCAGCACGTCCGGGTCGGTCATCTCGTGCGGGATGATCTCCAGCAGTTTGAGATAGCGTGGCGGGTTGAAGAAGTGCGTGCCGAGGAAGTGGCGCTTGAAATCGTCGCTGCGCCCCTCGGCGATGGCGTGAATACTCAGGCCGCTGGTGTTGGTCGAGACGATCGCGCGAGGCGCGCGGACGGCTTCCAGGCGAGCCATCAGGTCCTGCTTGACGGCCAGGTTCTCGACGACGGCCTCGACAATCCAGTCCGCGTCGTGCAGGCGCTCCAGGTCATCGTCCAGGTTGCCGGGGGTGATGCGGTCGAGGTCTGCCGGGTGAAAAAGCTGAGCCGGGCGGCTCTTTTGCAGGGCGTCGAGGTTCTTCAGCACCAGGGTGTTGCGCTGCTCGGGTGGGTCGCCGGGCCGGGTATCCGGGGCAGGGATGTCGAGCAGGGTAACCCGCACGCCGACCCCGGCCAGCAGCGCGGCGATGCCGCTGCCCATCGTGCCCGATCCGATGACTGCCGCGTGACGAATGGGAAAGGCCATCAGTTTCTCTCCTGTCTAACGGACGCAGCGTCAGCAAACGCTATGGGGGTGATTCCGGCCCGCTAACCATAGTTGATGGTTGTTTTTGCGGCGCATTATCGCATGAGAGCGCTTTGTAAGAAAAGTCCTCAGGCGTGCTGCTGGAACCGGCCCGTTTCCCTTAAATCACAATAAAGCAGATCGCCGTCATCGTGCCCCTATCCTTAATTATACGTCAATTATTAAATGGGGCCTGGACGCGCTAGAGCAACAAAAACGGGCCGCGTGGCCCGTTTTTGCCGGTCGATCGGAGACTAACCCTGACGCTGCTTGTGCTTTGGATAGGCCGAGCACATCACGTACAGGCGACCCTTGCGCCGGACAAAGTAGCACTTGTCGCACATTTTGCGAACCGAAGACCGTACCTTCATCTCTGTCACCTCCCCAGGCTTGCTTACTATCTCCCCCGGTGGTGCCGAGATAAGCAGCCTTCGGGCGGATAGATAGAGGCTCACAACAAACAGGCGCGCGCACTGGCGCAACACGCCCGCCTATTATAGCGGCTCTTGCGCCAGAATCCAGGCTGAGTTGTTGCACGCGCAGCAAAACGGGGCGGCTCGCCGGCCGCCCCGCACACATGGATCGCCCCCGGGCGCCCGCTAGGGCGCGTTGTAGACGCGGTAGCTGATCCAGATCTGATCGCCGCTGCGGTTGTCGATGCGCAGCACGGCGCGGCGGCCCTGGCTGGTATAGACGCCCGCCACCACGCCCGCGTTCGACTGGCTGGCGTCCAGGCCGGTCGGGTTGTTGATCACCGCGGGTGAAAGCTGGTCGTAGTGCACATCCTGGTAGGCGACGCCGCCCAGCACCCCGATCTGCGCCCCGTTGATCACGCTCAGGCTGCTGCCATTCCAGCGGATGTCGTTGGGGCCGCTGTCCCCGTCCAGATTCCATTCCTGGCCGGAACTGAGCAACAGGTTGGTCTGCTGGGCCAGGATCGGATAGTCCACGCGGTACGTGATCTGGTACTGGTTGTTGTCCTCGTTGAATTCCTGGACGGTGTTGTTCAGGTCGGCGATGATCGCGACCTGGGCAATGCCGGTCCCCGGCAGCGTGGCCGTCAGCACGGCCTGCTTAGTCTCGCCCGCCGCCAGGCTATCCACAAAGGTTGCCGTGTAGACCCCGCCCGGCTGAAAAGTCGCGGCCACGGCGAACTGACCCGCTGCCGCGCCGCCCGCGTTGCGCACGCTGACCGTCGCGCTGAAGGGCTGGTTCGGGATGGGCTGCGCCGGGCTGAGGACGACGCTGTCGATCACGATATCGGGCTGGTTGGGGGCTGCCGTCGCGCCGGGAGTGGGGCTGGGCGGGACGGGCACAAACTGGATGGTGGACAGGTCGCCCGAGACGCGGACGTACTCGGTCCGCACCCAGCCGATCGCACCGGTGGGAATCTGAACCGACAGCCAGGTGTAATCGATGTTGGCACCCAGCACCCGCAGCAGATCGCCCTGGCGGACCTGAGCGACACGGTCGTAGGTGAAGTCCGGCCCGCTACGCACATTAAGCGCCGTGGCCGTGACCTCGGCCCACACGCCTTCCAGCGTGGCCGTCGGCAGCGGGGTGATGGTCGGCGGACCGGGGGTCGGCGTCGGGATGTTCACCACATCGACACCCGTCTCATCCAGCACCAGCCGCTCGCCGTCGTCAAAGCGCGCCAGCACCTGTGGACCGCCGTATGGCCCCAGCTCGTAGATGGTTGCCACCCGTGCCAGGTCGCCGTTGCCGAACTCGCGCGGGTGGAACGGCCCGTGCACCAGCGTGAGCGGGTTGCCGTTCAGCAGCCCCTCGCGAATTTCATCCGGCGACGCGCCGAAGTTGATCACGGCGGAGCGCAGATACCAGACCGCGTCATAGCCCACCACGGCCAGCGCGCTCGGCAGCTTGTTGTAGGCCAGCGAATACTCGCGCAGGAAGATCTGCGAGGCGCGCGAGGCGTAGCTGTAGACCCAGTTGGTCATCCCCAGCACACCCCCGACCAAGTCGCGGTCGAACACCTGCGCGCGGGCGGCCTCGTCGGCATAGCGGTAGACAAAGCGCCCGGTCCAGCCGTTGTTGCGCAGCTGGCGCAGCAGGCTGGCGGCGTCTTGCATCGGCCCCCACATGACCACCACTTCCGGTTCAAGCGCCGCCAGGCGGTTGGCGTGATCGTCCAGGCGGGCGTTATCCGGCTGCTGCACCTTGTCGACGGGCAGGATATTCCGGGCGCCGAGCGCGGCCTCGAACGACGCGAAAGCGGCGGTCGACTGGATATCGGTCTGCACCAACGCGAAGGACTCGGCGGCCAGCTCGTCGATCAGGATCGTCACCATCGCCACGTTGTAGACGTACTCCGGCGCGCGGATGCGGAAGATGTGATCGGTGGTGTCGTCTTCCGTCAGCCGATCGGCGGTCACGGGAGTCAGCACCGGCAGCCCGCTCTCGACCAGCGCCTCGATATTGTCCGGGGTGAGAACTTCTTCGTCATCCGGGCCAAGCAGCGCCACCATGCCCTGCCGCTCCAGAAGCTTGGAGAGATCGCTGGTCAGCGACCCGGCGCTGGCGGCGCGTGGCAGGGTAATCAGCTCGAACAGATACGCGGTGCCGCCCTGACCGGCGAACCCCCCCGCACCGTTGATCTGGTCGATTGCTAGGCGTGCCCCGTTGGCCACGTCTCCGTTCGGATCGCCCAAATAGCCGATCCGCAGGATGGTGGGGCCAGCCTGCGCGCCTGGCGCCGCCAGGGCGAGCGGGGTGATCAGCGCCGCAGCGATCAGGGTGATAACCGCGATCAGGCCCGCCCCCCACCGGCGCGGGACGCGGCCCGCACCCGAATTTCTCTCCTCGCTCATGTAAGCCTCCTTCACTGGTCGATGCGCGTCTGAATGCCATTTGGAACGGGTGATCCCTCACCCGCGCTGAGTGTTCGTGCCCTGCGGGCTGGGTGCTCGCCGGCGCCACGCGTTATTTGTGTTGTACACCAAACCCCAGGCGCTGACAATTCGCCCGCGCCGGGTTACTACTGACCGGGCGTTCTCCGAACAGAACGTAAACGAGATTGGAACGCCCTCACAACCTGCCGGACTTGTGCCCCCCGCCGAAAGGTGGGAGAATCAGGTTGGCGGTCGGGTGTGGCGCCAGACAGGCCCGGCCCCGCGAACCGGGCAGAGATTCTCAGGGAGGATCCGCGTTGCGCTATCGTCGTGAAGTGCTGCGACACCTGATTATCCGCGCGCTGCGGCGCAACAGTTTTACAGCGCACGAGCCGATTGAAGTCATCATCAAGGGCGATGCCGTCTGGCTGCGCGGTACTGTTCGCCATCCCGATCTGATCCCCGAAGCCGTTGCGACGGTCGAGGCCGTGGTGCCGTTCATGCGGGTTTACAGCCGCCTGCGCGTGCGCCGTCCGACGGTTGTCGCCTGACACCCGCTTCTCTTAGCCACATCTCGTCCGGGCGCGTTAGTCTGCCGCGCTGGTCTGCTCGCGTACCTCGCGCGCCGTGCGCCGCTGGCCGGCGCGGTTTTTCTCGATCTGGTAGGCGATCAGGATGATGAAGAGCGAGACGAAGATGGCCGTCAGGTCGAAGTGAATGTCGCCGGAAAGCCGCTCGGCGATGGCGTCCGCCGCATAGCGAAAGACGAGCGCGACGACCACGTTCTGCAGCACCTTGCCGCTGATCATGGGCAGCACCATCTTGACCCACGGGTAGCGGATCAGCGACAGGGGCACGATGATCGTCATATCGGGTACCGGGGTGGCCGAGGCCAGCCAGACGAAGAGCGGGATCAGGCGCGGGCGGCGCTCGATTGTGCGCTTGGTCCAGCGAAAAAGCGTGCTATCCGACAGGTTGTTGACGTGCGATGCCAGCGTATGCGCAACCGCGTAGGAAACCACCTCGCCGATTCCGGCGCCCAGGCCGGTGGCCGCGCCGATGGCGGCCACTTCCCACACATGATCGGCGTAGATCACCAGCGTGAACATCGGCAGGTTGTAGGGGACGATGATCACGAGTGTCGTGTTCGACACCAGCCCCAGCACAAACATGCCGATCATGCCGTAGCTGGCGAGCTTGTCCATCGCGCGGGTGACCGGCCCCGAGATGCCCTCGAACACGTCAAGCTGGTTCAGCAGGCCCATCCCGCCCAGCACCACGACCGTGATGAGCAGATACTTGACGGTGATCCGGTCAGGGCGCAGTTGGCTCAGCAATAGCGTGCCTTCCAATCCGCATCGCGCAGCAGGCGGCGGGTCCACCAGCGAAAGAACCGATAGAGCACGGCATACAGGGGCCGTCCGAAGACAACGCGTGGAGCCGGGACCGGGACGGCGTGGGCGATATCGCCGGCGATAAGCTCCCGGAACTGAGCGATGAGCGCCGCGTTGCTGGAGAAGACGTTCAGTTCCTTTTGCGTCAGTCCCTCCAACTCGATCATATTAAAGGACCCGAAGCTTGCCCACTGGTCATCGACCAGGATCAGCTTGGCGTGCGTCATCCCGCCGTCGCCCAGGTAACCGTACACGGTGACGTTCGGGTGGTCGAGGCGGCGGCGCAGCACGCGCACCCAGCGGCGGTAGAGCAGCTTGTTGCTGCGTGCCGGCAGGATCAGCGTCACGCGCACGCCGCGTTCGGCGGCAGCACGCAGCGCCCGCTCCAGGCGATCGCCGAGCAAATAGGGCGACTCGATCACGATGCTGCGCCGGGCGCGCGCGATCAGGCGCA
>DYEN01000244.1 GCA_020725705.1 Anaerolinea sp. | reverse complement strand
GCAGCGGCGGGGGCGCGGGCATGGCCGAAGGCGGCGGCGCGAAGAAGCCGGGGATCACCAGCGATTCCAGGCGATCCGAGGCCCAGGCGATGAGGCTGGAGAGCGACTCGGGGGCGTCGTCGGCGGGCAGGACCGCGCCGCGCTTGGGCTTGTCGTGAGGCTTGGCTTTGCGCGCCCCGGCGGGTGGGACCGGCAGCGGCGGGACAGGCGGCGCGATCTTATCCGGGAGCGGGATCGGCTCGTCTGCGGGCGGGAGCGACGGCCCGGCGGCGGGTTCGGGCGCGGCGCCTTCCAGCGCGGCGGTGAAGGCGCGGGCCAGGGCGCTGGCCGAGGGGTAGCGACCGGCGGGGTCTTTGGCGAGCGCGCGCAGGATCACGGCGTCCACGCCTTCCGGCAGGCTGGGCAGGATGGCGCGCGGCGGCACGGGCGTATCGTTGAGATGCTTGTACATCAAGGTAAAGGGCGTGTCCGCGCTCTCGAAGGGCGGCTGGCCGCAGACCATCTCGTAGAGGATCACGCCCAGCGCGTAGACATCGGTCCGCGCGTCCACCGGATCGCCGCGCCACTGTTCGGGCGCCATATAGGCCGGGGTGCCGAGCACCATGCCGGTTTCGGTCAGCGGCGACGAGACGGCCAGCAGTTTGGCGAGGCCGAAGTCCATCATGTAGACATTGTCGTACTCGTCCAGCAGGATGTTGTTGGGCTTGAGGTCGCGGTGGATCACGCCGCGCTGGTGGGCATAGTCCAACGCCTCGGCGATCTGGTCGATCAAACGCGCGGCGGCTTGAGGCGAGAGCGGCCCGTTGAGCATCCGGTCGTAGAGCGTCTCGCCCTCGACCAGGCGCATGACGAGGTAGAACAGATCGCCTTCGTGTCCGAAGTCGTGGACGGGCAGGATGCGCGGATGCTCCAGACTGGCGATTACCTGGGCCTCCCGCTCGAAGCGGGCGACGAACTGCGGATCGTCGGCCAGCTCGGCGCTCATGATCTTGATGGCGACGTCGCGCTGCATATTAAGCTGGCGCGCGCGGTAGACGGTCGCCATGCCACCTCGCCCCAGGCGCTCTTCGATCTGGTAATTGCCGATGACCTGCCCCAGCAAGGGATCGCTGCTCACGATCACGGGTCTCCCCCAAAAAGGTCTCGTTGCGTCAAAGCTGCCCGGCCTGATCGGACGGGCAGGCTGCGCGCCAAACCAGGCGCGGCGGGCGCGCACATCTCACTAATTGATACGCGCCAGGTGCCGATCGGTCGCGCGGTTTGCTCAGCGGCCAAGCCGTCGGGCCGCCAGCAGCAGCCCGGCGATGGTCTTGCCGTCCTGGATGGCGCCCGACTCAACGCGGCGGACGGCCTCGTCCAGCGGCAGGGTGACGGTTTCCAGAAATTCGTCGTCGTCCACGGCCAGCGGCGCCGGCTCCAGGTCTTCGGCCAGGAACAGGTGGATGAACTCGCTGGTGTAGCCGGGGGCGGTGTACTCGCCACCGAGCGGCGTCAGGCGGCCGGGGCGCAGGCCGATCTCTTCTTGCAGCTCGCGCGCGGCTGCCGGGGCCGGGTCCTCGCCGGGCTTGAGCGTGCCTGCCGGGATCTCGAGCAGCACCCGGCCGGAGGGCAGCCGGAACTGCTGCACCAGGATCACCTCGCCCTGCGGGGTGAGGGGGACCATCGCGACCGCGCCGGGGTGGCGCACCACCTCGCGGAAGGAAGTCTCGCCATTGGGCAGGCGGACCGTCTCGCGGTAGAGACGCACCAGCTTGCCCTCGTAGATCGTCTCGGTGTCAATCACGGTTTCGGTCAGGTGATCCATCAGCGATCCCTCAGCCGGCAAGGGGCGGACACAAAAAAGAGCGGCTCCCGCACGTCGGGGCCGCTCCCTATTGTACCAGACGGCGCGGCAAAGGGGTGTGCCTGCGCCTCAGGGGATGATCAGCTCCTGGCCGGCGCGCAGGAAGTTGATGGTGGCGGGGGTCAT
>DYEN01000243.1 GCA_020725705.1 Anaerolinea sp. | reverse complement strand
TTCCGATCTATCCCGTCGTCGATGACTTCGAGGATCCCGCCGCGCAGCTTGTGCCCCTGCTTTTCCGCCTTGTCGCGCAGCAGGCGCAGGATCAGGTCCTGCTTTTTCAGGCGGCTGAAACCGGCAATATCCGCCTCGCGAGCCAGGTTACGCAGCTCTTCGAGGGTTAGCGTTTCGAGTTGTGCGATATCCATGTTGGAAATCTCCGAGCGAGGGAGGGGCATTTCATCCCAGACAGGGTTGGTTTCGTTTTGTGATGACATATGACGTCGCTACCAAATGGTTAAACACCGAGGAGTATCGCCTGAGCGACTCAAACACAAACAACAAGGCCAATGGGTTTTACCTTGTAATCTGGAATGTCACAGATTGTGGGCGACCGGATAGGAGTAGAGCACGCTCAGACAATGAATTGTGTTGTCAATTGGGCATTGTGTGACGTGCGGTCAAACCACCTGAACCCTATTGTAAACTATCTTGCGCAAATACGCCATTGTGACTTTTTGCCTGTTTTTGCGCTGTCCGCAGCCGATCGGACCGGCGACCGCATCCCCCGGCAGGCGATCAGAGGACCAGCCACAGCAGATAGTAATACCCGACCGCGCTGGCGACCAGCACCGAATCGGTCCGGTCGAGCAAGCCGCCATGACCGGGGATCAGATTGCTCGAATCCTTGACGCCTACCTGCCGCTTGATGACAGACTCGCCCAGGTCCCCGATCGGGCCAACCAGGCTGATCAGCAGGCCGATGAGCGCGCCGTGCAGCGGGGTGATGAGCTCGATGGCGGGCAGCAGCCCGACGAGCGCGCCGAAGATCGGGGTCACGATCACGCCGCCGATGAAGCCTTCCCACGTCTTCTTCGGGCTGACGCGCGGCGACATGGGGTGCTTGCCGAAGCGGCGCCCCACGAAATACGCCGCGCTGTCCGCGATGATGACGCAGCCGTAGAGGAAGATCACCAGATGCGCGCCCCGCTCCAGCATCCGCAGCGCGACGAGCGTGCTGCCCAGCCAGCCCAGGTACACCCCGCCGAACGCAGCCAGTGCCAGGCTGTTCATCGGCGCGGCGCGCCCGCGTTCCATATCCCAGATCGCCTGGAACATCCCCGCGATCAGCAGCGCAATCAGGCCGGGGGTGAGCCAGCCGGGTTCATCGAACCAGGTCGCGGCGAAGGCCAGCGCGATCAGCGCCACGACCAGCCACAGCGCCGGGGACTGCTGCCCTTTGCGCCACAGGGTGACATATTCCCACGCGGCGAGCAGCAACGCGCCGAAGACGAACAGCGCGAAGACCCACCCGCCGATCACGATAATCGCCGTCAGCACGGGCAGCGCGACCGCCGCAACCAATACGCGGGTTTTGAGCATGGTGAACCTCGGAAGCGAAGCGCAATACTGAACTGTCAGGTACAGCTAGAAACAGCGACAGGCAGCCAGAAACAGCACAGAACAGCCGGGGCCGGTCATGGGCGCGGCTGCGTGTCGCCGTTTCACCGGCGAGCCGCTAGGTTTGCGGGACCAGGCCAAAGCGCCGCTCGCGCTGGGCGTAATTTGTAATCGCTTTAAGCAACTCCTCGCGGTCGAAGTCCGGCCAGTAGACCGGGGTCGAGTAGTATTCCGCGTAGGAACACTGCCACAGCAGGAAGTTACTCAGGCGCATCTCCCCGGCGGTGCGCACAATCAAATCGGGGTCGGGCTGGCCGGCGGTATAAAGATAGTAATCGATCAGGGTTTCGTCGATCTCTTCGGGGGGGATGCCGTCTTTGACGATGCGCCGAAATGCCTGGATCAGCTCCTGCCGTCCGCCATAGTTGAAGGCGATATTCAAAATAAGCTGGTCGTTGTGGCGAGTCAGCTCGATCGCACGGCGCACTTTCTGCTGCAACACCGGCGAAAGCCCGCTCAGCTCGCCGATGTGCCGGAGTTGCACGCCGTTGGCGTGGAGCTGGTTCAGCTCGCGGTCGATCACGGACTCCAGGATGTTCATCAGGCCGCGCACTTCGGCCTCGGGACGGCCCCAGTTCTCGGTCGAAAACGCGTAGATGGTCAGGATCTTGATTCCGAACTCGCTGCAGGCACGCAGAATCCGCCGCAAGTTCTCGACCCCGGCCCGGTGCCCGGCCAGGCGGGGCAGGTTGCGCGCCTTGGCCCAGCGCCCGTTGCCGTCCATGATCACGGCCAGATGGTAGGGCACATGTTCGGGCAGACCGTTTGCCTGATCAGCCATAGCTTGTTCTAGCTCTCCCTGATCGGGGCGGGTTGCGTGGGAACGCCCGTTGCCCCGCCGCGATCAGACTTCCAGGATTTCCTGTTCTTTGCGCCGGCCGGCGGCATCGATCAGCTCGATGTACTTGTCGGTCAGCTTCTGAATGTCTTCCTGGCCGCGTTTGCTCTCGTCTTCCGAAATCAGCTTTTCGCGCTCAAACTCGCGGATATCGTCGATCGCAGCGCGGCGGATGTTGCGCACGGCGACGCGCGCCTCTTCCACGCGGCGGCTGACGATCTTCTGCAACTCATTGCGGCGCTCCTGGGTCAGCGCCGGGATGTTCAGGCGGATGATCTGGCCGTCGTTGTTGGGGGTCAGCCCCAGGTCCGACGCCTGGATCGCCTTCTCGATAACTTTCAAGCTGGAGCGGTCAAACGGCCGGATCGCGATCAGTTGCGGCTCGGGCACAGAGATGGTCGCGAGCTGGTACAGCGGCGTTGGCGTGCCGTAATATTCCACCGGCAGTTTTTCCACCAGGGCGGTCGAGGCACGCCCGGTGCGCAGGCCCATCAGGTCCTCTTCGAGGACGGCAACCGCGCTTTTCATGCGCGCTTCGGCATCCTTCAAAACATCTTTTATCATCGTGTCACGCTCCACAGCAGCGATTGGATGGTCGTGAAGGGACCCAAACTGCGTCAGAATTGTCGCCTATTCATGGCGGCTTGTCAACCGAACTCTCGCCGGCGACACGGCGTGATCCTGCCTGATTGTACAGTGCTGACGGCCCGTTTCCGCACCCCAGCAGCCGCCGCACATACAACCTTTCGGGCGGCGCCGCATCTATACGGACTGTGAAAGGCAGCGACAGCAACGCCTTCTTGACATCTGTCAACACAGACCAGAGGATAGAGCACGCGATGGAGATGCAGATCGTCTTTCCCGGCGGCGCCCAGGTGGACGCCATCACGCCCGACGGCATGGTGATCACAACCGATCAGGACGGATCGGCCCCGGCGCCCTTCGGCCTTTTTCTGGCTTCAATCGGCACGTGTGCGGGGATCTACGTGCTGAGCTTCTGCCAGCAGCGCGGCCTGCCCACCGAGGGCATGCGGATCGTGCAGCGCAACCACTTCAACCCGCTGACGCGCATGGTAGACGAGATCGAGCTGGACATTCAGCTTCCGGCGGATTTCCCGGAGCAGTACAAGGACGCGGTCATCCGCTCGGCGAACCTGTGCGCGGTCAAGAAGCACCTGGAAAACCCGCCGCGCTTCGACGTGCACACCTCGGTGATCGCGCACGAGACGGCCTGAGCTTCCGCGCCCAAATTCCCCCCAACTGACCCGCCGCGCAATCCACCACCTGCCTCATGGACAGGTGGTGTTTGCGTTTCATACTTTATTGAAAGCACTACACACCGACGGAATGTTGCGAACCTCTGGAGAGGAATCATGTTGAAAAGCCTGACCGACCTCTACGAAGAGCAGTTGCAGGATATGTACAGCGCCGAGAAGCAGCTTACCGAGGCGCTGCCCAAGCTGGCCGAAGGCGCGTCGAACGCGGACCTGAAGAAGGCGTTCCGCTCGCACCTGCAGCAGACCAGGGCGCAGATGGCGCGCATCGAGCAGATTTTCAAGATGCGCGACATGGGGCCTGGGCGCAAGAAGTGTAAGGGCATGAAGGGCCTGGTCGAAGAGGGCGCGGAAGTGCTCGAAGAAAGCAACAAGTCCGCCGCGCGCGACGCCGCGCTGATCCTCGCAGCTCAGAAGGCAGAGCATTACGAGATCGCCACCTACGGCGCGCTGCGCACCTACGCCGAACTGCTGGGCGAAACCGAGCAGGCCCGCCTGCTGCAAACCTCGTTGAACGAGGAAAGCGAAACCAACGAGCTGCTGAACCAACTGGCCCGGACGATCAATCCGAAAGCCGAAAGCAGCCGCTAAGCGCGGGCACGTTTTTCTGCCCGCCGTACAATCTTCCTCGGCGCCGGGCGCGGATGTGTTATACTTCGCCTCGATCCGAGGCTGCCATCCCGCCCGCGAGGAAGACTGATGCTGACTGACCTCACCCTAACCGAGGCGCGCGACAGGTTGCGCGCCGGCGCGTTCACCGCGCTGGACCTGACCCGCGCCTATCTGGACCGCATCCGCGCCGTCGACCCGCAGGTGCGCGCCTTTTTGCTCGTCACCGAGGAACAGGCGCTCGAAGCGGCGCAAGCCGCCGACCGCCGTCTGGCGCAGGGCGACGACGCCCCGCTGCTGGGCATTCCCCTGGCGATCAAAGACGTGCTGACTACGGCGGGCATCCCGACGACTGCCGGATCGCGCATCCTGGAAGGTTTCGTCCCTCCCTACACCGCGACGGCGTTGGAGCGGCTGTTCGCCGCAGGCGCGATCATGCTGGGCAAGACCAACACCGACGAGTTCGCGATGGGGTCATCGACCGAGAACTCCGGCTACTGCGTGACACGCAACCCCTGGGACCTGGGGCGCGTGCCGGGGGGCAGCAGCGGCGGCAGCGCGGCGGCGGTCGCGGCACGGATGGCACCCGGCGCCCTGGGAACCGACACCGGGGGCAGCGTGCGCCAGCCGGCGGCACTGTGCGGCGTGTCCGCCATCAAGCCGTCGTATGGGCGTGTCTCGCGCTACGGGCTGATCGCGTTCGCCTCGTCGCTGGATCAGATCGGGGCGTTCGGGCGGACGCTGGCCGACTGCGCGGCCCTGCTGGGGGTGATGGCCGGACACGATCCGAAGGACAGCACCAGCGTGCCCGATGCGCCGCCCGATTACACTCAGGCGCTGACCGGCGATGTGCACGGGCTGCGGGTGGGCGTCCCGCGCGAGTTCTTCATCGATGGCATCGAGCCGGATATCGAGCGCGCGGTGCGGGCGGCCATCGAGCAGTTCGCCGCGCTGGGCGCGGATGTGCGCGAGATCAGCCTGCCGCACACGCGCTATGGGATTCATGTTTACTACCTGATCGCCCCGGCTGAGGCGTCCGCCAACCTGGCGCGCTTCGACGGCGTGCGCTATGGGCCGCGTGCCCGGGTCGAGGGCATGTGGCCGGCCTACAAGGTCACACGCGGGCAGGGCTTTGGGCCAGAGGTCAAGCGCCGGATCATGCTGGGAACCTACGCGCTGTCGGCGGGCTACTATGACGCCTACTACCTCAAGGCTCAGAAGGTCCGCACGCTGATCCGCCAGGATTTCGAGCAGGCCTTCCGCGAGGTGGACGTCATTCTGACCCCGGCTACGCCCGGCACCGCCTTTCGCATCGGCGAGAAGATCGATGATCCGCTCCAGATGTACCTGGCCGACATCTTCACGCTGACGCCGAGCCTGGCAGGGGTTCCGGCGGCGTGCGTGCCGTGCGGTTTCGACGCGAACGGGCTGCCGGTCGGGCTGCAGATCATCGGCCCCGCCTTCGACGAGGCGACCGTGCTGCGCGCCGGCGACGCTTACCAGCGCGTGACCGGCTGGCACACGCGCAGACCGCAAATAGCGGAAAGCAGCTAGCAGCAGCTAAAAGCAGCCAAAGGCAGCTAAAGGCAGCGATAAAGGTTACTCTCTGCTGTTCTTGGCTGTTTTTTGCTGCTCTTCGCTGTTCTTGGCTGTTTTTTGCTGTTCTTGGCTGTTTTTTTGCTGCTCTTTGCTGCTCTTAGCTCAACGTATGCGTCCCGCCGGGATCCAGCACCACCGGCTGCGCGTCCGTCTCGTTGTGCACGCGCTGCGCCCAGGTCACCACATCCTGCGCGATGGCGTCGAACGTGTTGTAGTGCATGGGGATGACCACCTTCGGCTTCAGTAGTGCGATCGCCTGCAGCGAGCCGTCGATGCCCATCGTGTAATAGTCCCCGATCGGCAGCATGGCGAGATCGACGCCGCGCCGACCGATAAGCTCCATTTCCTGGAAGACCGTCGTATCGCCGGCATGATAGATCGTTTTGCCTTCGCCGGTGACGATCAGAATGCCGTTAGGCTGGCCGCCATAGGTCCCATCGGGCAGTTGGGAGCTGTGATGTGCGATCGTCAGCTCGACGCGTCCGAACGGCAACTCAACCCCGCCGCCGGTGTTCAGCGTGTGGACGTGCTGGATGCCGTGCTTGTCGCGGCACCAGGTGGCGATCTCGTTGTTGGCGACCACCATCGCGCCGGTGCGCCGGGCGATGTCAATGGTGTCACCCACGTGGTCGCCGTGCCCGTGCGAGAGCAGGATGAAGCTGGCGGCGACCTCATCCGCCGAGACGGGCGCAAGCGGGTTCTCGCTCAGATACGGGTCGATCAGCACATCATGGTCGCCGATCTTGAGGTGAAAGGCCGAGTGTCCTAGCCAGGTTACGGAAACCGTCATCGCGCATGCTCCTTCCAAAGAAATCTCGTAACGTACTTGTCGGCGGCGCACCTCTGTTTTGAGTATACGATGCCGTGCGGTCTGCGCCAATTGGCCCCGGCAGCGCCACCTTGACACAGAACATGGGTTCGGTCTATAATTTCTTTAACATTCGAACTGTTGTGCGAATTTTCCAGGAGCGAGCCGATGCAACCCAAGCTGTCGACGCGCCAAAAGCGCATCCTTAAGTTTATCGAGTCCTTCATCGAGGAACACGGCTATCCGCCGACCATCCGCGAGATCGGCGAGGCGGTGGATATCGCTTCGACGTCTGTCGTGAACTATAACCTGAACAAACTGGTCGAATACGGCCTGCTGGCGCGCTCGCCCGAAGTCTCGCGCGGGCTGCGGCTGGTGGGCGCCGATCAGCCGAAGGAAGTACCGCTGAAGGTGGCGGATGTGGCGCATCTGGTGCAGGTGCCGCTGGTGGGCAAGATCGCGGCCAGCGCGCCCGTGCCCCTGCCCGGCGAGGACTTCGGCTACTACTTCGACGACGACGACGTGATCGACGTGCCCCAGTCCATGCTCGGCAAGCACCGTCAGGGCGAGCTGTTCGCGCTGCGTGTGACCGGGGATTCGATGATCGACGCGATGGTCGCCGATGGCGATATCATCGTGCTGCAGCGTCAAAACGTCGCGCAGAACGGCGAGATGGTGGCCGTTTACCTGACCGAGCGCGGCGAAACCACGCTCAAGAAATATTACCTGGAAGGCAGGCAGGTCCGCCTGCAGCCCGCCAACCCAACGATGGACCCGATCTACGTCGACGCCGATCAGGTCAACATCCAGGGCCGGGTGCTGGCCGTCTTGCGGACGCTGCACTAGGACTGCCGCTCGCCCGCCGACAATAGAATCACCCGCTCGCCTGCTGCTCGCTCGCTCCGGGCAGGCTCGGTGATTCCTGGCGCTGCCGGCTCTATCCTGCGCCGATCCGGCCCCTGTCACGCGGCAAGTATGCTAGAGTCTGGCGTGTAATGGCTGTTCGGTAAACAGGAGGATCGAGCGATGCCGGCAGTTGGCGAGCAAGCCCCCGATTTTGAGCTGAAAAACCAGGATGGCAAGACCGTCCGACTGAGCGATTATCGCGGCAAGAAAGTCCTGCTTTTTGCTTTCCCCAAGGCCGGGACGTCGGGCTGCACCACCCAGGCGTGCGGCCTGCGCGACCAGTTCCCCCGCATCCAGGCGGCGAATACCGTCGTGCTCGGCATCAGCCCGGACACCCCCGAAGACCTCAAGAAGTGGCAGGAAGACGAGAACCTGCCCTACGACCTGCTCTCGGATCCCGATCACAAAGTGCTGGAAGAGTGGGGTGTCTGGGGCGAGAAGTCGATGTACGGCAAGACCTACATGGGCGTGATTCGCTCGCACTGGATCATCGACGAAAACGGCGTCGTTGCCGACGCCCAGGTGAAGGTCAGCCCGACGGAAAGCGTCGAGCGCGCGACGAAATTCCTGGTCGGCTGACCCGTGTTGTGCCGCCCCGGTCCGCGCTGCCGGTGCCGCGTGGGGCCGGGGCGGCCTGCATCCCGCCCGATCACGCTGTGACCGCGTAGACGATGATCGCGGCCAGCGCCGCCGCATATGCGGCAGACATCCACGCCCATTGCCGGATATGGTTTTGATCGACCACGCGCAGCCCGCCGTCGATCTCCGGGTCGCGCGCGACCTCGTACTCCGGTCCGATAAACCAGGCCAGCACAATCCCGCCGATCAGCCCGCCGATATGCCCGGCGTTGTCCAGCCGGAAGCCGGATGTCGCGCTGGAGAAGAAGCCGAGGCCCAGGTTCAGCAGCATCAGGAAGATAAGCTGGTTGAGATGCCGCCGCCCCATCTCGCCGTGCAGTTGCCGGTTCCGGTAGAAGTAGACCATCTCCGCCCCGAAGATGGCGAAGATCGCGCCGGACGCGCCGACGGAAGGCGCGTCGGTGAAGACGAAGCTCGCCAGCGACCCCGACAGCCCGCCGAGAAAGTAGATCAGCGCGAAGCGTACATGCCCGAACAGCGCTTCGACATCGCGCCCGATGACATACAGCGCATAGCCGTTGAACAGGATATGCATCAGGTTCAAATGCAGGAACATGGACGTGAACAGCCGGTACGGCTCGCCGCTGCGGATCAACTCGTTGACCTTGGCCCACCGCGTCAGGAACTCGGCCTGTCCCAACGGCGGCAAAGAGATGTAGTACAAAAAGATCAGCACAATCACCGCCAGCAGCGCGTACATCAAACGCGGCTCGGCCAGCGGCATCCGGATCGCGACGCGGCGCACGCTGCCGGATGGTGGCTCGGTGGGCGGGGTGTTCGGATCGGGGTACATACGGCTTTCCTCGGTTTCTGCGGGCCGTTGGCCTGACCATGCGCGTTTATACACTCTACGCAGATTCTAGCGCATTGGCGCGGTGATCCGGGGGCCGGCAGGCAAGAATCGCGTTAGATCGCCCCGGCGCCGCCTGATGATGCGTGCTAAGCTGGAAGCGCGCCGATCTGATCTGTAGATCTGAATCTGTTGGAAAGGACTCTGATCATGAGCCAGGATCCCGCCGCCCGCCGCGCCGAACTGCTGAGCCTGCTCGGCGATCTGCCGCCCCGCAACCGCCCGATCCACGCCGAGCGCGTCGCGCGGGAGACGCGCCCGCACTATACGCTTGAAACGTGGGTGCTTGACCTCAACGGGCTTGAACCCGTCCCGGCCTATCTCACCCTGCCGCGCGACGCCGCCGGTCCACTGCCCGCCATCCTGTATAACCACGCGCACGGCAGCGACTATGCGCTGGGTAAGGATGAACTGCTGAACGGGCGTGCGCTGCTACAACGGCCACCCTATGCCGAGGCGCTGGCCCGCGAAGGGATCGCGGCGCTGTGCATCGATCACTGGGCATTTGGGGCGCGCAGCACCCGCACCGAGTCCGCGATCTTCAAGCAGATGTTGTGGGAAGGGCGCGTGATGTGGGGGATGATGGTCTACGACAGCCTGCACGCGCTCGATTTTCTGGTGGAACGGCCGGATGTCGATCCCGACCGGATCGGCACGCTTGGCCTGTCGATGGGCAGCACAATGGCGTGGTGGGTCGCCGCGCTCGATCCACGCGTCAAAGTCTGCGTGGATATCTGCTGCCTGAGCGATTACCAGGCGTTGATCGAAACCGGCGCGCTCGATCGCCACGGGGTCTACTATTATGTGCCGGGGCTGCTTAAGCATTTCACTACCGCCGGGATCAATGCCCTGATCGCGCCGCGTCCGCACCTGGCCCTGGCCGGCGAGCATGACCCGCTCACCCCGCCCGCTGGGCTGGAGCGCATCGATGCGGCGTTGCGCGATGTCTATGCGGCGGCGGGCGCGCCCGAAGCATGGCGGCTGCTTCGCTACGATTGCGGGCACGAGGAAACACCCGCCATGCGCGCCGAGATCCTGGCGTTCCTGCGGCGCTGGCTCTAGGGGGCTGCTGTGCACTTTGCAGACCGGGCCGTGGGGGAAATCCGGCGCCGCGTGTAGGGACCGGGCAGGCCCGGCCCGTGCGAAAGACGGAGTCAACCGCGCGGGGGTGGGGCAGCGGGCGGCGCAAGACCCCTTGGTGGGGCGTGGCGTTCGGGTGCGCCCGCTTCCTTGTGGCCGGGTGCGAACCGGAGGGTGGGAACTTTCCGCGCCGGGCGCGCGTCTGATCGACAAGCACGCTCGATCACCCCGACCCGGGGCAGGAGGTCAGCATGAAACGCACGGTTTGGCTTATTCTGGCAGGCGTACTGATGCTGGGCGGAGCAGCGCCCGCGTTGGCGCAGGATCCCGGCTGGCCCGAACCCCAGCCCCACCCCTGGCGCGACCGGGGCGTGATCATCCGCTCGCACCGGGTAGACGTTTCGATCATCGATCAAGTCGCCACAACGCGCATCGAACAGGTTTTTTATAACGACGGCGACGCACCCGCCGAAGGAACCTATGTCTTTCCGCTGCCGGTCGGCGCGGCGGTCTCGGACCTGGTGATGTGGGTGGACGGCAAGCCGGTTGAAGCGCGCATCCTGGACGCCGACGAAGCGCGCGCGATCTACGACGAGATCGTGCGCAAGCTGCGCGACCCCGCGCTGCTCGAATATGTGGGTGCGGGCGCGATCCAGGCCAGCGTGTTCCCGATCCAGCCGCGCAGCGAGGTGAAGATAGAGATTGAGTATGGTCAGCTTCTGCCCGTCGAAAACGGTCTGGTTCACTACACCTACCCGCTGCGCACCGACCAGTTCACGCGCCGCCCGGTCGAGCGCCTGAGCCTGAGCGTCCGCGTCACCTCGAAGGACCCGATCGGCGCGATCTATTCTCCGACACATGACATTGCCATCGCGCGGGATGGCGAGTTTGCCTTCCGTGCCGGGTTCGAGACGTCGCACACCCGCCCCGAAACCAACTTCAGCCTCTATTACGGGCTGGCGACCTCGGAGATCAGCGCCAACCTGCTGACCTACCGCGAGAGCGCCGACCAGGACGGCTACTTCGCGCTGATGATCACGCCGCCCGCCGAGGCAGACACCGGGCGCGTCATCCCGAAAGATGTGATCATCGTGCTCGACCAGTCCGGCTCGATGGAAGGCGCGAAGTGGGATCAGGCACGCGACGCGGTCAAGTTCGTCCTAGAGCATCTCAACCCGCGCGACCGTTTCAACGTGATTGCCTTCAGCACCGGCACGCGCATTTACGCCCGCGAGCTTCAGCCGCCGTCCGAAGCGCCCGCCGCCAAGCAGTGGATCAGCGGGTTGGAAGCGATCGGCAGCACGGATATCGACCTGGCGCTGCGCGAGGCGATGGCGATGGCCGACCCGGAGCGCCCGACGGTGGTCCTGTTCTTGACGGACGGGCTGCCGACCGAGGGCGTGACCGATACCGCAACCATCCTGGCGAACGTCAAGGCGGCGGCCCCGGCCAACGTGCGCATTTTCACCTTCGGCGTGGGCTACGACGTCGATACGCTGCTGCTCGACCAGCTTTATCAGACCTTTCGCGGGGCGGGGGTGTACGTCCGCCCTGAGGAGCGTGTGGACGACGAGGTGAGCGCGCTCTATGCCAAGATCAGCGCGCCGGTGCTCACCAACCTGACGCTCGACTTCGGCGCGATCCTGGTGGACGAACTATATCCTGCCGCGCCGCTGCCCGATCTGTTCGCCGGGACGCAGTTGATTGTGACCGGGCGCTTCCGCGACGGCGGCGCGACGACCGTCACGCTGCGCGGCGAGCTGGACGGCGAGGAGCGCGTCTATTCCTACGACGTGCGCTTCCCGCACAACGCCGGCGGGGCGGTGTTCATCCCGCGCCTGTGGGCCACGCGCAAGATCGGTGCGCTGCTGCAGACGATCCGGCTACACGGCGAGGATCCCGAACTGGTCGACAGCATTGTGCGGCTGAGCATCCGCTACGGGATCATCACGCCATACACCTCGTTCCTGATCACCGAGGATGATATCTTCACGCAGCGCGGCGTCGAGCAGGCGCAGATGATGTTCGAGGCAGAAGCAGATGCGGTTGCCGTGCCGAGCGGGCGCGCCGCGGTCGATGCGGCAGAATCCGCTGCCGGGCTGGCGGGCGCCAACGCGCCCCTGGCCGCGCCGACGATCAGCGCCAGGAGCGGTGCGGGGGTCGAAGCCCCGGCTGAAGAAGGGGACGGGCGGGTGCTGCGCTACGCTGCCGACCGGACCTTCGTCTGGCGCGACGGCATGTGGATCGACACGCTCTACGACGCCGACTCGATGACGCCGGTCAAGGTACCGTTCCTCAGCGACGCGTATTTCGAGCTGCTGGCGCTCGACCCGGTGATCGGCGAGTTCCTGGCGCTGGGCGAGCAGGTGCTCTTCGTGTGGGACGGCGTGGCCTATCAGATCGTCAGCGGCTAGCCGCAGCGGCGGCAAGGCCGGTTATCGCCCCGGTCAGGCGCGGCCCCACGCAGACCGCGCCTGGCCGGGGTCAATATTGACACTCCCCTGCGCCGGTGCTATCATCCCGTTCAAACCGAATATTACCCGGATACACTCTCTTATCCAGAGCGGCAGAGGGACCGGCCCCGTGAAGCCGCGGCAACCTCTTCGTGTGATCAGGTTTTTTATCCGCACGAAGAACGGTGCCAATTCCGTCAGGTTTTCTGGAAGATGAGAGCGGTGCATCCGCAGCAGCGTCGGCCTGAGGCGCTGTCCCTGCAGCGATGTCGCCCCCTGAGAGTGTGCTTCAGGGGGCTTTTTTGCTGAGTTCCGGGTAACTATCAATCAAAGGAGTTCCCGTGAGTACAAAGCGTAGCGGTACCACCTTCATGACGTCTCCCAAGTTCTTCTTCACCTCGGAGAGCGTGACCGAGGGCCACCCGGACAAGATCTGCGACCAGATCTCGGATGCCGTCCTGGACGCCATTCTGGCCGACGACCCGGACGCACGCGTTGCGTGCGAGACCGCGGTGACAACCGGTCTGGTTCTGGTGATGGGCGAGATCACCACCTCGACCTATGTCGATATCAACGCCCTGGTGCGCAGTGTGGTACGCGACATCGGCTACACGCGCGGCAAGTACGGCTTCGACGCCGACACCTGCGGGGTGATCGTCTCGATCAAAGAACAGTCGCGCGATATTGCCCAGGGGGTCGACAGCGCGCTCGAAGTGCGCGAGGGCGGCCTAACCGATGCCGAGCTGGATCGGATCGGCGCGGGGGACCAGGGCATGATGATCGGCTTCGCCTGCGACGAGACGCCCGAACTGATGCCGCTCTCGATCATGCTGGCGCACAAACTCACCCGCCGCCTGGCGACCGTGCGCCGCGATGGCACGCTGCCCTGGCTGCGCCCGGACGGCAAGAGCCAGGTGACGGTCGAATACAGCTATGGCCGCCCGGTGCGGGTCGATACCGTCCTGGTTTCGACGCAGCACGCGCCCCAGATCGACCAGCAGGAGATCCGCGAGGCGGTGATCGAGCATGTCATCAAGCCCATCATCCCCGCCGACCTGCTGGACGACGCGACCAAGATTTTCGTCAACCCGACCGGGCGCTTTGTGGTCGGCGGGCCGCTGGGCGACGCCGGCCTGACCGGTCGCAAGATCATCGTGGACACCTACGGTGGCGTGGCGCGCCACGGGGGCGGCGCGTTCTCGGGCAAGGACCCGACGAAAGTAGACCGCTCCGGCGCGTACATGGCCCGCTACATCGCCAAGAATGTCGTGGCGGCCGGGCTGGCCTCGCGCTTCGAGTTGCAGGTGTCGTATGCCATCGGTGTGGCGCACCCGCTTTCGATCTCGATTGAAACCTTCGGCACCGGCACCGTTCCGGACGAAGTTATCATCAGCCTGATCAAGCAGCACTTCGACCTGCGCCCGGCGGCTATCATCCGCGACCTGGATCTGCTCAAGCCGCGCTATCGCCAGGTGGCCGCCTACGGGCACTTTGGCCGCGACGACCTCGACGTGCCGTGGGAGCGCACGGACAAAGCCGAGTTACTGCGCGCCGCTGCGGGCCTGCCGGAAAAAGCCCTCAGCGGTTAGGGTACAGCTGCGCCCCGGCTGTTCGCCGCCGTTGACCGTCACGCAGGGCGGGCCCCACACCCGCCCTGCCGCGTTGATCGGCCCCGGCCTCGCCAAAGAATAAGCGCACAATTGGCCCTCGCTTGAGGCCGATGCTATGATCAGCGCACGCTGCGGCCCGCGCCCCGCGACCCCCCGAGCACAGAAGGAGGCCCGCCATGCAGCAGTTTCGCGTGTGGTGGAACAGCTTTAAGACCGTCGCGATCTGGATCTCGTTTATCACCAATATGACTCTGCTGATCGTGCTGATCCTGCTGTTGATGCAGTTGTTCCAGATCAAAAACGGGATCGTAGAGCCACTGGTCGATGGTCTGCACCGCAACTTCGTTGGCCTGGACGAGGCCGTGATCATCCGCACGATCGACGTGCAAGACGATATCCCGGTGATCTTCAACCTGCCGGTCAGCCAGCAGACCAACGTCGTGCTGACGCAGGATGTCCCGCTGGCGGCCAACGCCACCTTCACACTGCCGGGCGGTGGCGGGCTGATCAACGGGCGCGTGGATATTGTGCTGCCCAAAGACTTGGTGCTACCGGTTCAGCTCGACATGACCGTGCCGGTCAACACGCAGATCCCGGTCGATCTGGCCGTGGATGTCGAGATTCCGCTCAACGAAACCCAACTTCACGATCCGTTCGTCAATCTGCGGGCGCTGTTCGAGCCATACGTCCGCCTGCTCGACAACCTGCCGAGCGCGTGGAACCAGGTGCCGGACTTTCTGATCGACCTGTGGCAGGGCGAGGGGGTCGATCTGTTCGCGCCGACCGCTGACAGCGTCGACCCCTGGCCGGGCTTTACAACCGGTGTCCATCCGGCAGAAGACGAAGTCCCCACGCCGCCCGCAGCCGGGATGCTAGAGCCGCTGGCGACGCCCATCCCCGATCTGGGGATCATCTCGCCGCCCGGCAACTGACCGCTCAGGAGATTGTTTGTGGACGAACCGACCATCCCCGTCTGCGACTACGAAGGTTCGCGCTATCGCACCGAGTTCTGGGAAGGGCAGGGTCGCGAGTATGAAGACCTGACGGAGCGCATCGCGCTGCGGGCGCTGCTGCCGCCGCGTGGCCGCCGGGTCGCGCATCTGGGGGCGGGCTTCGGGCGGATGACGCGCGAGCTGGGCGGCTATGATCAGGTGATCGTGCTCGACTATTCGCGTACCATGCTACGCGAGGCACAGGCGTATCTGGGCGACGATCCGCGCTACGTGTTCGTCGCCGCCGACATCTATCACCTGCCGCTGGCTCCCGGAAGCTGCGACGCGGCACTGATGGAGCGCGTGATCCACCACATGGCGGACGTGCCCGCCGCGCTGCGCCAGATCCGGTCGATCCTGGCGCCGGGCGCGGCCTTCGTGCTGGAATATGCCAACAAGCGCAACCTGAAGGCCATCGCGCGCTACTGGCTGCGGCGCCAGGCGTGGAACCCGTTCGACGAGGAACCGGTCGAGTTCGTTGCGCTGAACTTCGACTTTCACCCGGGCGCCATGGCGCGCTGGCTGCGCGAGGCCGGCTTCGTCACGGAGAAGCGCCGGGCGCTGTCGTACTTCCGCCTGAGCCTGCTCAAGCGGGCGGTTCCGACGCGGCTGCTGGTTGCGCTCGACGGACTGCTCCAGCCAACCGGCGAATGGGCGCCCTATTCGCCCAGCGTGTTCACGCTTAACCGTGCGGCCGGCGACGATCCCCCCGCGGCGCTAGACGGGCCGCTGTTCAAATGTCTGAATTGCGGCAGCCCGCTGCATGAAGACGGCCAGACGGTCGTCTGTGCCAACGGCGATGGGCGCTGGGCGATCCGCGATGGGATTTACGATTTCAAGGCGCCGGTCAGCTAAAGACAGCGAAAAGCAGCAAAAGACAGCGAAAAGCAGCAAAAGACAGCTAAAGGCAGCAAAAGATAGCTAAAGGCAGCAAAAGGCAGCTTAAAAGCAGCAAAAAGCAGTTAAAGGCAGCTACTAAGCAGCTGCAACCGCTATTTCCGCTGTTTTTCGCTGCTCTTAGCTGTTCTTGGCTCTTTGCGGCGAAAGACAGCAAAATGCGGCTAGAAGCTGCTGCAACCACTGTTCTTCACTGTTTTCTGCTGCTCTTCGCTGTTTTTAGCTGTTCTTGGCTGCCTTTTGCTATTTTTCCTTGCACGGCGGCCTGCGCTAGAATCGCGGGCAGTTTCGTTAGGGTTTTTTAACCGGCTGCACGACGGTGAGGGAGTCGCATGGCATACGAACGAAAACCTCGCGGGCTTTATTTTGAGCAGTTTGAAGAGGGCATGGCGCTGGAGACCCAGGGGCGCACGGTCACCGAGGCGGACATCGTCGCTTTCGCCGGGCTGTCCGGAGATTTCAACCCGATGCACACCGACGCCGCCTATGCCACCGGAACCCAGTTCGGCCAGCGCGTGGCGCATGGGCTGCTCGGCCTGTCGATTGCCAGCGGGCTGGCGTACCAGCTCGGCTTTCTCGACGGCACGGTGCTCGCTTTTACCGGACTCGAATGGAAGTTCCGCGCGCCGATTCTGATCGGCGACACGATCCGCGTGCAGGTTAAGGTTACCAAGAAACGCGAGATGAAGGCTGCTGGGGGCGGGTTCGTCTCGTTTGATGTGCAGGTTGTCAACCAGGATGAGAAGGTGACGCAGAAGGGTGAGTGGACCGTTCTGGTCGCCAGCCGCCCCGAAGCCTAGAGGGCGGCAGCCGGCCCCGGTGGCCGGTCGTGTATAATGAAGGCAGCAAGCAGTGAGCGAGTCGCCCGTGACGACCGGCAGGTTCGGTGGGCCAGGCGCCGATCGCTCGGATGAGGTGGGCTATGGCAGAGGGACCTGAAGAGAAGACAACGCGGCCCGACGGCGCGCCACAACCGCCGGCTGGCGACGGAAAGCCCCCGCTGCGCGGGTGGCACGAGCCGGCGACTCCCCCGGACGCGCCGCGCCCGGTGGCTCCCGGCGGATGGTACAAGCCGGAAGACGCGCCATCTCCCGAGCCGGCCACCTCGGAGCCGGCGTCAGCCCCGACTGGTCAGGCGCCTGCTGAAGAAGCGCCCGGCGTGGTGCCCGCGCAGACCGGGGGCTGGTATCGCCCGCTCGACGCCCAGATCGATGAGCTGCTGGAAGGCGCAGCGGACACCATCATCGAGGAGCACGCGACGGGTGCGGACGCCACCCGCGCCCAGGACGCGCACGATACCCGGTCGCAGACGCCGGCCGAGGGTGCCGAGGGCGATCTGATTCTCGATGCGCGCACGGCGCAGCCCGTTCAGCGGGCCACCGGCCCGGTGATCGAGGAACCGCCGCGCTCGACCGAAAGCACACCCATCCCGGCCGATACCCCGCCCGAGCCGTCTCCGGCTGCGTCGGCGGACGCGGCGACACAGGCCGAACCGTCGCCCTTTGAGCAGGCCGAGCGCAAGATCAACGTGCTGCGCCAGCGGTACCAGGCGGGCTATCTGACGCGCGAAGAGCTGCAAAAAGAACTGCGCAACTTGATGATCCTCGACGACGAGGGCCATTGGTGGATGCTCGGCCTGGAAAGCAACCGCTGGTACTACTATGACGGGCGAGACTGGATTCCCGGCACACCCCCCGGCTACGACAAGATGGTGCGCGGCAGCAGCGTCCGCACCGAAACCAGTTTGCAGGAAGTCGTGACCGGCGACGTGGAACCGGCGCATGCCATCCCCTCGATTGAGCTGGATGAAGACAACATGCCGCTGCCGCTGCATGTTCCCCAGGAAGACCTCGGCGCGACCCTGGTCTCGCCCGCGTCGCCGCTGCTGGAGCCGGTGCGCCGCTTCGACGCCCCCACGCGCCCCAAAAGTCAGCAGGTCGAAATCGATCAGGGGGGTGTGGTCGCCAGCCCGCTCGGCGCGCAGGTCACGCAGCCCGCGCGCCCGGTCCAGGTGGGCAGCGAAGACGTGACCATCCAGACGGTTCCCGTTTCAGGCTCGGAGCCAACCATGCGCGCGGCGGTGCCCTATGCGCCAGGCGGCCCGGCGGGGAGCGCCGTCGAAGCCGTCAGCAAGCCCAAGCCGCGCCTGGGCGAATTCCCCCAACCGGATTACAGCGCCGCGCTCGACGTCGAGCACAATCGCGCCTGGTACATCAAATGGGGCATCCGGCTGGCGGTTTTCGGGGTCATCGGCGGGATGGCGCTGACATTGATCGTGCTGCTCGGCATGATCGGCTACTACTTCTACGTCATCAATCAATACGACGAGCGCGTCGCTCAGCTGGGCGACCTGGTGGCGGACTTTGAAACCACGCGCATCTTTGACTCCGAAGGCACCCTGCTGGCCGAGTTCAACAGCCCGGAAACCGGTGCCCGCACCGAAGTCCCGCTCGAACAGATCTCGCCCTGGCTGATTCACGCCACGATCAGCACGGAAAACGAGACGTTCTACACCGACCCCGGCTTCAGCGTGCTGGCGATCGTCCGCGCAGCCTGGCAGAACTTGCAGGCTGGCGAGACCATCTCCGGCGCGAGCACCATCACGCAGCAGCTTGCGCGCGCGCTGGTGCTCGACACGCGTTTCGCCTCGGCGCGCACCACCGAGCGCAAGATCGTCGAGGTCATCGTCGCGTCCGAGATCAAGCGTAAATACGACAAAAACGAGATCCTGCAGATCTATCTCAACGAATTCTTCTACGGCAACCTGGCCTACGGGGTCGAGGCGGCGGCCCAGACGTATTTCGGCAAGCCGGCCAAAGACCTCAACCCCGCCGAGGCGGCCTTTATCGCCGGGCTGCCGCAGTCGCCCGCGACGTACGACCCGGTGGTCAACCGCGAGGCAGCCATGCGCCGCATGGAGCAGGTGCTGCGCCTGATGTCCGAGGCCAACGGGACCGGCTGTATCACGATCCAGCACGATGACCAGTCCCCGTGGCAGGTACCCAGCGGCGGGCGACTGTGCGTCTCGGCGGTCACACAGCCCAGCGGAGACGTGGTGTACTACTACCAGGCGCCGGGCATGGACGAGCCGCAAGAGATGACGCTGGAGATCACGATGGTGAAGGTGGCCGAGTTCAAGCGGCCCGAGTTCCGCGCCCTGCACCCGCACTTCGTGAACTACGTCTGGCAGCAGCTTGAAGAAACCTACGGCACGCAGGCGATCTACTCGGCTGGCTTCCGTGTCTATACCACGATCAACGAGCAGATTCAGGCCGCTGCCGAGCAGGCGGTCAGCGAGCACCTGGCGTATA
This sequence comes from Anaerolinea sp., assembly GCA_020725705.1. GTDB lineage: Bacteria > Chloroflexota > Anaerolineae > Aggregatilineales > Aggregatilineaceae > DYGX01. The sequence continues at coordinate 3,710 of DYEN01000243.1, read as the reverse complement.
TCAACCAGGTCTACGGCGCGCGCGCCAACAACGCGTCGGTGGTGGTCATGCGCCCGTCCGATGGCGCCGTCATGGCGATGGTCGGCAGCGCGGACTACTACAACGACGCCATCGACGGGCAGGTCAACGTCGCCTTCACGGCGCAGCAGCCCGGTTCGGCCATCAAACCGCTTGTGTACCTGTCTGCCTTCGAGCCGGACGACGAGGGCCGCTATCTGACGCCTGCCTCGGTGCTGTGGGATGTGCCGACCAATTTCAACGGCTACATCCCGCGCAACTACGACGGCACTTTCAACGGGCCGGTGAGCGTGCGCTACGCGCTGGGCAACTCGCTGAATATCCCGGCGGTCAAGGCGCTGGAGCGCACCGGGATCGAGCGCTTTACCGCGCTGGCGAAACGCGTGGGCCTGCGCTTCCCGGCGGGCGATCCGGTCGAGCGCCAGGCCGGCCTGCCGACGGCGCTTGGCGCGGTCGAAGTCCGGCTGTTTGATATGGTTTCGGCGTTTGCCATGCTCGCCAACAACGGGCGGCGCGTCGAGCCGTACTCGATCGTGTATATCGAAGACAGCCACGGGAACGAAGTCTACCGTGCCAACACCAGCCCCGAAGGCCTACAAGTCGTCAGCCCTGAATACGCCTATCTGATCACCAATATCCTCTCGGACAACGAGGCGCGCGCTGCCGAGTTCGGGCGCGGCCACCCAATGGAGCTGTCGGGCGGGCGCCCGGCTGCGATCAAGACCGGCACCAGCGGCACGCAGAATATCCACGACGTCTGGGCGCTCGGCTATACGCCCCAGTATGTGACGGGCGTGTGGGTCGGCAACACCGACAACTCGCCGATCTACAACGTCACCGGCTACTACGCCGCCGCGCCGATCTGGAACCGCGTGATGGAAGTGGCGCACCAGGGCCAGCCGATCCAGCAGTTCACCGCGCCGCCGGGTGTGATCCAGGCTGAGATCTGCGCGGACTCCGGCACGCGGCCCAGCCAGTTCTGCGCGGGCCGGACGCGGGTCGAGATCTTTGCGCAGAATGCGCCGCCGCCCGGCGCCGACCGCGACATTTTCCGCCAGCTGCAGGTCGATGGCTACACCGGCAAGATCGCCAACCAGTACTGCCAGGACGACGTCGAAGTGCGCATGTTCGTCGCGATCAATGACCCGGCGGCGTACGACTGGATCAACAACGGCGGCGGAGCGTCGTGGGCAACCTCGCGCGGGCTGGAGCTGCCGGTCATGCCACCGCCCAGCGAGGAATGCGCGCCCAACGAGCCGCGGCCGTTCGTCGTCCTCAGCGCGCCTGTCGAGAACCAGACGGTCCAGGGCACGATCCAGATTCGCGGCGCGGTCATGATGCCCGACTTCAACCGCTACGAGATCCGCTACGGCGTCTCGCACGCGCCCGAAGCCTTTAGCCAGCCCTTCATCGTCGACACGGTGCAGCGGCCCGAAGGCGAGTCGATCCTGGGCGAGTTCGACACGCGCCAGCTTCAGAACGGGCCGTACACCTTGCGGCTGGTGGCGATCGATGCTTTCGGGCGCGACGTGCGGCGCGATGTCCATATCATCGTCGACAACCCGCAGCCGACCGCCACGCCGGAGCCGACGCTGGCGCCCACGCCGACGCTGGGGCTGGAGATGTTTGCCACGCCGCTGCCCGAGGGCGTGTTGCCAGAGGGGTTCCTGCCGACGCCCACGCTCGCGCCGACGCTGACCCCGACCTGGACGCTGACGCCGACGCCCTAGCACGGCGCGGCAGCGCCGCGCGACCAAACCTGTGAGAAGCAAACCGGGCGTGCCACACAGCACGCCCGACGTGCATCGAGGCAGTGGTTTATGAACTGGGAAGATCGCTACGCGCCCCGTGACGAGCCGGGGCGCACCCTTCGCACCCTAACGCCCGACGACATTCCCGCAGCGGTGGCGCTGGCGCGCAGCGTCGGCTGGCAGCATGGCGAGGCAGAATGGGCGCGCATTCTCTCGTGGTCGCCGGAAGGGTGCTTTCTGATCGAAGAAGAGGGGCGCGGGCTGATCGGCACGGTCAGCACCACGCCCTACGGCTCCGCGCTGGGCTGGATCGGGATGGTGGTCGTCGCGCCCGATCGCCAGCGTCAGGGCCTGGGCCACCGGTTGATGCGCGCCGCGATGGATTATCTGATCACGCGCGATACGCAGCGCATCATGCTCGCCGCGACCGAGGCCGGCCTGCCGCTCTACCGGAGCATCGGCTTTCGCGAGGCGGGCGTCTTCGAGCGCTGGGAAGGGCGCGCCAGCACCTATCTCGGCCCGCGCGCCCGCCCCATGCGCCGCGAGGATGTCGACGCGGTGCTGCGTCTGGATACGGTGCTGTTCGGCACGCGCCGCCGCCATATTCTGGTTCGCCTGCTGGACGAGTTCCCCGATCTGGCGTGGGTCGATCTCCGGCGCGGCGAGGTCGAGGGCTACCTGTTGGCGCGGCGCACGCGAGCCGGCGTCTACCTGGGGCCGTGGATGGCGTGGAGCACGGCGTCGGCAGAGCGGTTGCTGCGCGCGGCGCTCGAAGCCGTCCAGGGCCAGCAGGTGGCGCTCAACATCCCCGCCCACAACGCCCGCGCGACGATGCTGGCCCGCAACCACAACCTCAAGCGCGTGCGCGATACCGTGTGCATGATCTATGGCGAGACGCCGCTGCCGCGCCCTGAGCCGCTGGCCGAGCTATCGATCACCGGGCTGGCGTCCGGATAAGCGGAAAACAGCAAAAGACAGCAAAGAGCCTATAGGCTGTTTCTTGCTGTTCTTAGCTGCTTCTAGCTGCTTCTAGCTGTTTTTAGCTGTTCTTGGCTGTTCTTTGCTTCATCCGAGCCGCACGCGGTAGCCGGGCGCCAGCAGAGTGAGGGACTCCAGCAGTAGCGGCAGGCCGACCAGCGCGTGCCAGTTCCCGTCCTGAGGCGCCAGCGTCACGAAGCAGTTGACCGCCAGCTCGCTGACCATGGCGTGATGCAGATAGTCCGCCAGCGCGGAATCGGTGGGCGCCAGCACCGGGTAGATGTAGCGCCGCTCGCCGATCAGGTCCGGCTCCGGCAGGCGCCGGAAGGGAGATTCGCGCATCTGCGCCAGCGTAGGCAGGTGGCGATAGTCCGGCTGGAGCAGCGCGCCTTCGATCTCGGCAACGACAACCTCGATGTGGTGCGTTTCCAGGACGTGTAGCCGCTCGATGAACCCGCCGATGCTCGCCGTCCCCTGCCAGCCCACCACGAAAGGCGCGGCTTCGGGCCGGTGCCAGAGCGTCAGCGGCGGACCGCCTGCCGTCCCCCAGACGAGGAACAGCGGTTCCTGCGGGTCGCCGGGAACGGTGAGCGAAAACGCGCCGCGATCGCCGTGCGTTTGGGCGGCGTGCGCGCCCTGCTGCATCCACAGCATTTCACGCGCGTAGGGTGGGATGCGCCACGCGGATTCCTGTGCCACAAGATAGCCGTTGATCGGAGTCATGGGGCGTGCCCTGCTGCCCGACACGGGCTAGACGTCGTGCAAATCGTCGAGCAGGATCAGCCCGCGTCGCAGCGCGATCAGCGACGCATCGACACGCGACGACGCGCCAAGCTGCTCCATCAGCGCCATGATCTGCCGGGTGACCACGTCTACGCTCAGCCGCAGACGCTCGGCGATCTGCTCGTTGCTCAGCCCGGCGGCGATCCCGGTCAGCAGGGCGCGATCGAGATCGGTCAACGG
>DYEN01000242.1 GCA_020725705.1 Anaerolinea sp. | reverse complement strand
CTTCGTCGGGCTGTGGCCGATCTTCGCCGGGCGCGGTGCCATGCCGCAGTTCGAGGACGCCGTCCTCAACCGGGGCATGAAGGCGGTCGCCTTCGACACCCTGCCGGTCGAGCTGGAGTGGGTGCAGGATGGCCTGCTGCACGGTCTCGTCGGCCAGAAGTACTGGGGCTGGGGCTACGACACGGTCTTTATGGCGCTCAACCATGTGACCAATCTCTACCCCTATCCGGACTGGACTGACAGCGGTATGGACATCGTGACCATCAACAATGTGGACGCGATGGCCGAAGCCTGGGCGACCAGCGACTTCACCAAGCCTCTGCCGCCTCCATTCCCCGGCGAGTAATCCGCCTCTGGTCGGTTCGCTTTATCCCTGCGGTGGGAGTATAGTTCCCACCGCAGGGAAGTTCGTATGGAAAGAATTTAGGAAGGCTCACCTTGAATCAGGAACCCGTCCTCCGCGTCGAAGGGGTGTCGAAATCCTTCCCCGGTGTACAGGCGCTCAAGAATGTAGACTTTGAAGTCTATCGTGGGGAAGTGGTCGCGCTGTTAGGCGAAAACGGCGCCGGCAAGTCGACACTGATGAAGATCCTGGCCGGCGCTTATCACAAAGATAGCGGGCACATCTACCTCAATGGCCATGAGATCCGGCCCCGCAACCCCGCGCACTCGCAGGAACTCGGCATCGCGACCATCTACCAGGAATTCACGCTCACGCTCAACCAGACGGCGGCTGCTAACATTTTCATGGGTCGCGAGCCGCGGTATGGCGGCCTGCTCAAGCCGTTCAACCTGGTGAACCGGCGCAAAATGGAGCGCGACGCGGCAGAGCTACTCCAGCGCGTGCGCGCGCGAATTGACCCTGCCGCCCTGGTCGGAGAGCTATCTGTCGCCGAGCGCCAGCAGGTCGAGATCGCCAAGGCGCTCGCCATCGAAGCGCAAGTCATTATCATGGACGAGCCAACCTCGGCGCTGGGGGCGGACGAAACCCGGTCACTGTTCGACATTATCCGCGATCTCAGGGCGCGCGGCCTGGCGATTATTTTCATCACGCACCGCCTGGAAGAGGTGCTGGAGATCAGCGACCGGATTATTGTGCTGCGCGACGGCGAGCGAGTCGGTACGCTGAAGACCAACGAAGCCGATGCCGAGCAGATCATTCGGCTGATGGTCGGGCGCAACATCGACGATCTCTTTCTCAAAGAGACGGTGCCAATCACAGAGCCGGTGCTGGCCGTGCAGGGACTCACGCGGCGCGGTGTGGTTGAAGACGTGACGTTTGATCTCAAGCGTGGCGAGATCCTGGGCTTTGCCGGGTTGATCGGCGCCGGACGCACCGAGACGATGCGTCTGATCTTCGGGGCAGACCGTAAGGATCACGGCTATATCTGGCTGGACGGCCATGAGATCGAGATCCATTCGCCCGAAGATGCCATGCTGCACGGCATCGGCCTGGTGCCGGAAGATCGCGCCAATCAAGGGCTGATCCTGGAGAACACGGTGTTGTTCAATATGATCATGCCGATGCTCAAGCGGTTCAGCCGCTCCGGGTGGGTCCGGCGAGCGCTGGCGCGCCGCGCAGCAGGCGAGTACGTCAGCCGCCTGCGGGTGCGCACGCCCAGCATGGAACAAACTGTCAAGAATCTCTCCGGCGGCAACCAGCAAAAGGTTGTGCTCGCCAAGTGGCTGATGGTCAACCCCAAAGTCCTCATTCTCGACGAGCCGACGCGCGGCATTGACGTTGGGGCTAAAGCCGAGATTCACCAGCTTATGGTCGAGCTTGCCAAGCAGGGCATCGGCATCATCATGATCTCGTCTGAAATGCCCGAGATCCTGGCGATGAGCGACCGGATTGTCGTCATGCACGAAGGCCGGATCGCAGCTATTCTGAATCGTGAAGAGGCAACCCAAGAACGTATCATGGCATACGCCAGCGGACAGTCGCATTTGACAAACACAAAACTGGTCACAGAAGGACACGCAGCATGAACGAGCAAACAGCCGATGAATTGACGCGCCGACAAGCGTTTGGCCGCGCGTCACGCGCGTGGTGGCGCGGGATCGCGTCGGGCCAGGAACTCGGCGTCTTTATTGTCCTGGTAGCGATGATTCTGTACCTGACGTGGAAGACGGACACCTTCGCCACCGCGCAGAACCTGCGCAACATCTGGCTGTCGTTCTCGTGGATTGCGATCGCTGCCTTCGGACAGACGCTGGTTATCATCACCGGTGGCATCGACCTGTCAGCGGGATCGACAATGGCCCTGTCCGGGCTGGCTGCTGCCTACCTGATTAGCGGCAATATTGAGGGTCAGCCGTCGCCGTGGATGATCGAGAAGACAATCGGCGGGCGGCTGCAGCAGATGGGACCGGACGAATACGTCCCCCTGGCGCTGATCGCCGGTCCGCTGATGGGGCTGCTTGTCGGGACGATCAACGGCCTGCTGGTCTCGCGGGCGAATCTGCCGGCCTTCATCGCCACGCTGGGCACAATGAGCATCGCCCGCGGCATTTGCTACGGCTGGTCGAGCGGCTGGCCGTTCCAGAAACTGAACAACGAATTCCTGAAAATCGGGCAGAACAACGTCACGACGCTCGGCGTAGATATCCCCATACCATTCATCGTGATGATTGTGCTTGCCGTGGTGATGACCATCTTCCTGACGCGGACGGTGTGGGGCTACCGGATCTATGCGGTGGGCGGCAACGAACAGGCGGCGCAGTTGTCCGGCATCAACACGCGGCGCGTCAAGCTGATGGCATTTATGCTGTCCGGCCTGATGGCAGGCATCGGCGGCACGCTGATGACGGCACGCCTGGGTGTGGCTGCGCCCACGGCGGCCTCGGGCTACGAGTTGGATGTCATCGCGGCCGTTTTCATCGGCGGCACGAGTGTCACGGGCGGCAAAGGGACCATCGTGGGAACGCTGATCGGGGCTGCGATCATGCAGGTGCTGCGCAGCGGCTTGAACCTGCTGGGCTACGACCCGTACTGGCAGCCCGCCGCCATCGGCCTGACGATTATCCTGGCGATCACGTTCGACCGGATGCGCGTCCGGCTCCAGAACCGGCCCGCATCGAGCCTGTTCAGCCTCGATCATCTGCGCACGCGTCTGGGCCGCTAAGGCAACCGCACGCGCTATCACAGGGCGGAACCGGGCTTCCGCCCTTTTATATCGGCTGCGCCTCGCAAAGGATAGACAGCGTTCGATGGACACATTCGGCTACACTTTTTCGTTCGGCCCCTGGAATATCCACGAAGGGGCAGACCCGTTTGGTCCGCCCGTCCGGCCCACCGTCGCGTTCGAGCAGAAGCTGGCGCTGTATAAACAGTTGGGGTTCGACGCCGTCCAGTTCCACGACGACGACGCCGTGCCGGATCTCGATCACAAATCCGCCGCTCAGATCGAGGCCGAGGCCCGCGCCCTCAAGCAAAAGCTGGACGACCACGGCCTGTTCGCAGAGTTCGTCGCGCCGCGCCTGTGGGAGCATCCTCTCACCGTCGACGGCGCCTATACCTCGAACAGCGCGCAAGCCCGCGCCTACGCGCTCGAACGCTCGCACAAAATGCTGGACATCGCGCAGGCGCTCGGCACGCGGCTCGTCGTGTTGTGGTACGCCCGCGAAGGAACATACCAGCGCGAAGCGAAAGACGCGGTCCGCGCCGTCGATCAGTTGGTGGCGGCCCTGGACGACATGCTCGAATACGCGCCGGAGATCCGCATCGCCATCGAGCCGAAGCCCAACGAGCCGATGGACCTGGCCTACATCCCGACCATAGGGCACGCCATCGCGCTCGGCTTCCGGACGCGCGCGCCCGAACGTGTGGGGGCGCTGGTCGAGTCGGCCCATGCCATCCTGGCCGGGCTGGACCCTGCCGACGAAATGGCTTTCGCGCTGGCGTACGACAAGCTGTGGAGTGTCCACCTCAACGACCAGAACGGCCTCAAGTTCGACCAGGACCGCGCCTTCGGCAGCGTTAACCTGCGCCGCGCCTTCGATCAGGTGTTGGTGCTGGATAGCCACCGCTTCTATGAGAAGGGCGTGATCGGGCTGGACGTTAAGGCGCTGCGCACCCAACCTGCGGAGCTGGCACATAAGCACCTGGCGAACAGCCGTGAAACCTTCCTGTGGCTGGTGGAGCGCGTGCGCAGCTTGGACCGCGCCGTGATGCAGGAGTGCATCGACGCGCGCGACTATGAGGAGCTAGACCGGCTGATCATCGGTCATCTGATGCGCTGCTAGCACCCGGCGCCCGTCTGTAACTGCCCGCCGACCGGCCTCACATCCCAGTGGGGCCGGCTGTTCACCTGGTGTACAATGCAGGCAGTTGCGCATATCGATTTGCGAGATAAAAACCCGCATCCGCGATGGAACCGATCCGTGGCCCCTTTCTGCGCGCCATCCAGATCTCCAAGCGCTACGGTGGTGTCGAGGCGCTCCAGCACCTCGACCTGGATATCTTCCCCGGCGAAGTCATCGGCGTCGTAGGGGATACCGACTCCGGCAAATCGACGCTGCTGCGCCTGCTTTCGGGCAGCATGCGCCCGGACGACGGGTGGTTCGTGGTCGAAGGCCGGCGCGTCCGGCTCGATCCCTCGTACCGCGCCGCGCGCTATGGCATCACGATCGTCCACCAGGACATCAACTACGCCGAGCACATGACCGGCCTGAGCTACATCTTCGCCAGCCAGCCACACCCTCAGCGCGCGCCGTTGCGCTGGATCGGCTGGTGGAATCCGAAAGAGATGCTCGCGCTGGCGCAGCCCGTGTTCGAGCGACTCGGGTTCGAAATGCCACCCCTCACCTGCCGCCTGCACGATCTGACCAGTGCCCAGCGCAAAACCGTCGCGTTCGTCAAGGCGACCATCGCCGAGCCGCGCCTGCTGCTGCTCGACGAGCCGGTCAACTCGCTCGAAGCGTACAAGGAAGATATCTTCCGCCTGATCGAGTCTCTGCGCGAAAGCGGGCGCACGGTTCTGTTGGTCACGCAGAATCTAGAAGACGTATTTCGCGTTGCCACGCGGATCGTGGTGCTCAATGATGGGCACAAAATCGCCGAACGGCCCACCGCGCAGACCAGCGAAGAAGAGATCGTGCACCTGATCCTCGGATCCGTGGACGAACAGCTTACCCCGGCGGTGTGGGCGCTCAGCAACTATTTCGAGGTGCGGCGCCAGGCCGAGGAACTCGATCGCCTGAACCAGGCGCTCGCCCGGCGTGCCACCCAGCTCCAGGCGCATGCCGAGGTCGCCCGCAGCGCCACGTCGATTCTGGACCGCGACGAACTGCTGACGACCATTGTGCGCATCATCCGCCAGCGTTTCGAATACGATCACACCGCGATTTACCTGGTCGATGACGGGGGTCAAACGCTGGTTCTGGGCAGCAGCGCCAGCCGCGCCGGCGCCGTAACTCTGCCCGCCGACACCCGCATCCTCATTGACGGTGACAGCGCGCTCGGCCGGTGCGTCACACACGGCCAGTTCTGGCTCGCCAACGACGTTCGCCGCACAGGCACCCCGGATGCGGACCATATTCTGCCGGGCACGCAGGCGGAACTCGTGCTTCCGCTGCGGATCGGCAAGCGCATCTTGGGCGTACTCGATCTGCAGAGCAACCGGCTCGGTGCCTTTGTGGAAGAAGACGTCCAGGCGCTGCAAGGTCTCGCCGATCAGCTCGCGATCGCGATTCGCAACGCGGAGCTGTTCGACGCGCTGCGGGTGGCGCGCCAGCAGGCGGATGAGGCGAACCGCTATAAGAGCATCTTTCTGTCAAACATGTCGCACGAGCTGCGCACCCCGCTCACCGCGATCATCGGGCACACCCAGGCGATGCTCAGCCCCGGCCGGTCGTTTTACCAGAGGCCGATTCCCGAAGAGTACTATCATGACCTGGACACCATTCGTAAAAGTGGCGAGCACCTGCTGGCCCTGATCAACGATGTGCTGGACCTGACCCAGATCGAGAGCGGGCAGCTCAAGCTCAACCTGGGGGTGGTCGACCTCAAGCCGCTGCTGGATCGAGCACTGCAAACAGCTTCGGGCCTGGTGCACGGGCGCCCGATCGTTCTGCGCGCCTGCTACCCCGACGAACTGCCCCCGCTCTGGGCCGACCCGCTGCGCACGTCGCAGATCGTCCTCAACCTGCTCTCGAACGCGGCCAAGTTCACCGAGCAGGGCGAGATCCGCGTGGACGCTGAGGTTGGCGCCGGCTTCGTTGTGATCAGCGTCAGCGACACCGGCATCGGGATCCCCGAGCATCTGCACCAGGCCATCTTCGACCGCTTCAGCCGGGGAGAGATTATGGTCGCACGGAAATATGGGGGAACCGGCCTGGGGTTGAGCATCAGCCAGCAGCTTGCCGCACTCCAAAACGGGAGCCTGACCGTCAGCAGCACGCCGGGGGCAGGAAGCACCTTCCGTGTGACCTTGCCACGCGCTACTATGGAGCAGATCGCCAGCGCCGGCGGTTACGCCGAAGTCCGGGTCACCGATCCGCAGCGCGCCGTGCTGTTCACCACGCCCGCCCCCGCCGCAGACAACGCCCGGCTGATCCTGTTGGCTCAGGACGAGACGCGCGTCGCCCTGGCGCTGCGTCAGGCGCTTGAAGCAGCGGGGTATGTCGTCGAACTGGCAGGCGTCGAGGAACTGG
>DYEN01000241.1 GCA_020725705.1 Anaerolinea sp. | reverse complement strand
TCGGCAACACCCTCTACGTCCCCATCCCCTACGCCGTCACCGATGAGGACTTCGCCAGCTACTACCAGCAGTTCGGCTCCTTCCCCGCTTCCTACACCCTGGATGGCTTCATCACCCAGGAACAGGCCGCGGCCTTCATGGAGTAAGCTATGACGCTGACCCTTCTTGCCCAGGGAATTGTCAAACGCTACGGCGGCGTGGTCGCCGTTAAGGACGGCTGGCTGGAAGTCCAGTCAGGCGTGGTAGTCACGCTCGTCGGAGCGAATGGCAGTGGCAAGAGTACCCTCAGCAAAGTCATCACGGGAGTAGTTGCCCCTAACGAGGGGCAACTACTCCTCAACGGTGTGCCGGTCCAGTTTCCGACACCTCAAGCCGCGAAAAAGCGCGGGATCGCAGCCGTCTATCAGGAACTCAGCCTTATCCCCGATATGACCGTGGCGGAGAATATCTGGCTGACCAACGAGCCGCGGCTCGCCGGGATCAGCCTGCGCCGGGGCGAGATGCGGCAGAAGACCCAAGAACTGCTGGACCTGTTCGCCGGAACAACATCCAACAACCTGACACCGGACTCTCTGGTCAACACGCTGCCGCCCGACGAGCGCCAGATCGTTGAGATTCTCAAGGCCATTAGCAGCCAGCCGCGCCTGGTGATCTTCGACGAAGCGACCGCCAGCCTGGACCGCTCTCAGGTTGACCGGCTGTTTGAGCTGATCCGGCAGTGGAAGCGCGAGGGCATGGCGATCGTCTTGATCACCCACCGCATGGACGAGATCTTTCGCGTGGCCGACCGTGTTACGGTCATGCGCAACGGCCAGACGGTCGGCACGGTCAACGCCGCCGACACCACCGACCGTGAAATCGTACAGATGATGATCGAGGGCATTGCCGCGCCGGATGCCGGGCGCATGCCACAGATTGACGCGACGGCACCCGTTCGTCTGGAAGTCCGGGGGTTGCGATGCGGGCGCCTGCAGCGCGCGGACCTGACGCTGCGCGACGGCGAGCTGTTGGGGTTGGGCGGGCTGCAGGGCCAGGGGCAGACCGAGCTGCTGCTGGCGCTGTTTGGCGCGCTGCCATATGCCGGGACGGTCATCTTGGGGGGGAAGCCGGTTCGCTTCCGGCATCCACGCGACGCGATGAAGCATGGGGTCGCCTTTGTGCCCGGCGATCGCGCCACAGAAGGTCTGCTGCTCTCGCGCTCGATTCTGGAGAACTTCCTGCTTCCGTCGTGGGAGCGCTACGGCATCATTCACAACATCGAGTCCGCCCGCCAGGACGCAACGACCGCCGCGCGGGATCTGTCGCTCGTCTATTCCAGCCTGGACGCGCCGGCCAGCAGCCTAAGCGGTGGCAACGCGCAGAAGGTTGTCATCGGGAAGTGGCTGCTGAGGCGGCCCAAGCTTCTGCTGCTCAACGACCCGACCAAAGGGGTTGACGTCGGCGCGAAGGCGGAGTTCTATGCACTGCTGCGGCAGCTCACCGCGCAGGGCACCGCCGTGTTGTTCTACAGCAGCGACGACGACGAACTGCTCGGGCTGTGCAACCGTGTGCTTGTCCTGCAGGACGGGCTGATTCGTGACGAAATCAGCGGTGAGCGTTTAACACGCGAGAACCTTGTGGCTGCCAGCATGGGAACAACGCATGAACAGCGTTAGGCTTCAGCACTTTCTGACACGCAATACGTATCTCTTTTCGCTGCTCCTGCTGGCCATCCTACTCGGCGTCAACTACTCGCTGCAGGACAACCTCTTCGAGCTGCGGGTCCTCAACAACTCGATGCGCACGCTCCTGCCGCTCATTTTGCTGGCAGTCGGGCAGTCGGTGGTCGTCATCGGCGGCGGGATCGATCTCTCCGTTGGGACCATGGTCTCGATGCTGGTGGCGGTGCTGGTCAGGCTGATCAATGCCGAGTCCAGCGCGACGGATATCACTCTGGCTGTGCTGGCCGCCTGCAGCATCGGGATCGCGGCGGGGTCGTTGAACGGGTTTGCCGTGTCGTATCTCCGGCTGCAGCCCATTGTCACGACCTACGCCACAAGCTTCATCTTCTCCGGGGTGGCTCTGCTGCTTCTGCCCCGGCCCGGCGGTCAGATTCCCACCGAGCTGCGGCGCTTCTACGCGCAGACTCCGTACGGTGTGCCGCTGTCATTCTATGTGATCGGCGTGCTTCTGCTGCTCTGGACGCTGATCCGCTCGACCCGCTACGCGCAATACCTCTTCGCCACGGGCAGCAACAGCCAGGCCGCCTACACCAGCGGGGTTCCCGTCCGCGTGGTGCGGCTCAGCACCTACGTCTGGGCGGGGTTCTTTGCCGGGCTGGCAGCCACTGCCCTCACCTTCTCGACCGGGTCGGGCCAGGCCAACATCGGTGACAATATGACGCTCGACTCGATCGTGGCCGTGGTGTTGGGCGGGACGCGGCTCAGCGGCGGCAAGGGCGGGATCGCTGGGGCTATCATCGGCGTTATGATCCTGCGCGTGATCCGCAACGTGATCTTTTTCGCCGATGTGCCGACCTGGTCGCAAACGCTGGTCAACGCGCTGATCATTATCGCGGCGCTGGCCGGGCCGGGCCTGTACGGTTTGGTACGACGGATGGTGAAGAAATGAATCTCAGCAGCGTCAGCGCCGGTATCCAACGTTCTTTTCCCATTGTGCGTCACCTCACGCCCCCGCTCATCGCGCTGCTGCTGGCCGTGCTCCTCTTCTTTGCGGGCGGGTTGGTCAAGCCGAATTTCGTCAACATCAATCAGGCGACCAACATCGTCCGCCTGGCCGCCTTCCTGGGGATCATCGCCGCCGGGCAGACCCTCGTCATTATCAGCGGCGGCGAGGGCATCGACCTGTCGGTTGGGGCTGTCGTCACGCTGGCGGCGATGCTCACCTTCCGCTATACCAACGGCAATAATGGCCTGATCTGGTGGGGTTTTGTGCTGAGCTGTGGAGCCGGCCTGGCCGTCGGCTTCGTCAACGGGCTGGGGATCGCGCTGCTGCGCATTCCCCCGCTGGTCATGACGCTGGGCATGACCGGGGTCGTTCAGGGGACGATTCTGGTGGTGACGCAGGGCGAAATGCTCGGTGCCGCGCCGCCGCTGATGGCGAAATGGATCGCCCGGCCGCTGGTCTTCGGCCTGCCCGGTGTCATCTTCATCTGGCTGGCGCTCGGCGTGCTGATGTGGCTGCTTCTCAACCGTACCACCTACGGCAAGCACCTGTTCGCCATCGGCACCAACCGGACCGCCGCCCGGCTCTCCGGCGTGCGGGTGCAGCAGGTGGTTATGCTTACCTACATGCTGAGCGGTCTGCTGGCGGGCTTTGGTGGCTTCATCCTCTTGGGCTTCTCGCAGACGGTCTTTTTGCAGTTGGGCAACAACTACCTTTTCCCGTCTATCGCGGCTGTGGTCGTCGGCGGCACGCTGCTGACCGGCGGCATGGGCAGCTATTGGGGCACGATGTCCGGCGCGCTGGTCCTCACGCTGATCGACAGCCTGCTGCGCGCTATGGAACTGGAGCAGGCCTACCAGCTTATCATTGTCGGCATCATTCTGCTGGCGCTGATCACCGTCTACGGGCGGCAGCGCAGCCTGCGGCAGTAGACGGGTGAATGCTTGAGAAAAGGAGAGACGGATGGACAGGGTTCGCTTAGGGATAATCGGCAGCGGCTTCATCGCGAACATTCATGCAGACGGCTTGCGGCATGTGCCCCAGGCAGATCTCGTCGCGGTTGCCAGCCGCACACCCGGCAAAGCGCGCGCCTTTGCCGACGCGCGCGGGATCCCCGACGCCTACGACGACTATGAGGAGATCCTCAAGCGCGACGACATCGACGCGATCACCGTCGCCGTACCCAACTATCTGCACGAGGAAGTCGTCGTCGCGGCGGCGCAGGCAGGCAAGCACATCATGTGCGAAAAACCCTTTGCCCGCAGCCTGCCCGAAGCCGAGCGCATGCTCGCGGCGGTCAAAGAAGCGGGCGTCAAGCTGGTCTATGGCGAGATGCTGTGCTTCGCGCCGAAGTACGTGCGCGCCAAACGCCTGGTCGACGAGGGCGCGTTGGGCCGGGTCTTCCTGGTCAAGCAGAGCGAAGAACACGATGGCCCGCACTCGCCCTGGTTCTGGGATGTCAACCTCTCCGGCGGGGGTGTGCTGCTGGACATGGGCTGCCACAGCATCGAGTTCGCCCGCTGGATTCTGGATCGGCCCGCGGTCAAGAGCGTGCAGGCCACGCTGGGGCGTTTTGTGCACCTTGACCGAACCCAGGGCGAAGATCACAGCGTGGTAGTGATCGAGTTCGAGAACAACGCGATCGGCATCGCGGAGAATAGCTGGGCGAAAACCGGCGGCATCGACGACCGCTGCGAGATCTACGGCAGCCTGGGGAACACCCGAGCCGACCTGATCCACGGCAACGCGCTGATGACACACAGCAAAGTTGGCTACGGCTATGCCGTCGAAAAAGCGGACACAACCACCGGCTGGACCTTCACCGGATTCGAGGAAGAGTGGAACTACGGGTTTCCTCAGGAGATGCAGCACTTCGTCAATGTGGTGCTCGGCAAAGAGGAGCCGATCGAAACCGGGCAAGACGGCCTGGAAGTCCTGAAGATCATCTACGCCGCGTACCAGTCCGCCGGAGAGGGCCGCCGCATCGAGTGGCCGTACGAGCCGCCGCAGGTCGACAAGCCGGTTGACCTGTGGCTGCAAGCGCGTTAGGTGGTCACCGGGCCGCCCCGCCCTCTTGTACAGATTCGCCATACCGGATTTCTTGACAGCAGCGCGGAAGGTTTTTATCCTGGTAGCTGTATCTGGCACAGAAAGCATACAACAGGCTCGCAGTCCGATGTCGCTTATCAGCAAGTGCTCGAAGCAGGAGAAGAAGGCCATCGTCTCGTGAGACGAGTGGTGGTGTTCTGCTGGTAAGCGCCCAGCACCAGACAACGGAAACGCCACTCGTCTCGGGTGGCGTTTTTCATTCAGGGAACCATGATGATCTTGCATCTATCTCTGTCCGACAAGAAGGCGAAGAAGCACAACCCACCCTAGCGGCGGAAGCCGGTAGTGTGCTTGGTGCTGTATCGATCGCCAGCGCGCCTCCCCGGACTTTCGCCGGGCGAGGCGCTTTTTTTCACACGGATCACGAAAGCCAAAAAGGAGACAGGGTGATGAATCAGGTTGAGTGTGTGGAGTGTGGCGCGGCGCTGAGCGTCCCCGACAATGTCATGCGCGGCGAGATCCTGGTCTGCCAGGACTGCGGCACCGAGCTGGAAGTGACTGAACTGGACCCGCTGACGGTCGACCTGGCCCCGCTCGAAATGGAGGACTGGGGCGAATGAGGATCGGGATTTTGTGCAGCCGGGTGCGCGTCGAGGAAAAGCTGCTGTTCGAAGCTTTCGCGCGCCTGGGTGTACCGGTCGAACAGGTGGACGACCGCGCGCTGACAATGCGCCCCGGCGAGGGCGCACCCCCGGTCGATCTCATGCTGGTGCGAAGCATCAGCACGGTCACCGGGCTGGCCGCGGCCCTGTTGCTGGAGTCCGCCGGGCTGCGCGTGATCAACAGCTACGCGACCGCCAGCATCTGCGCGGACAAAACCCGCACGAC
Source organism: Anaerolinea sp. (assembly GCA_020725705.1). Taxonomy (GTDB): domain Bacteria; phylum Chloroflexota; class Anaerolineae; order Aggregatilineales; family Aggregatilineaceae; genus DYGX01. Next base: position 4,146 of record DYEN01000241.1, on the reverse strand, counting down.
GGTCGCGCTGGCGGCGGCGGGCATTCCCCAGCCCGTTACCGAGATCGCGCTCGGCCCCCTGGCCGCGCTGGACGCTATCGAGCGCATCGGCTACCCGGCCGTCCTCAAACCGGCGCTTGGCTCGTGGGGGCGGCTGCTGGCGCGGATCAACGACCGCGACGCCGCCGAAGCGATCCTGGAACACAAGGAAACACTTGGCGGACCGCACCACCAGGTCTTCTACGTTCAGGAATACATCTCCAAGCCGGGCCGAGACATCCGCGCCTTTGTCGTCGGCACGGAAACGATCTGCGCCATCTACCGCAGCGCCGACCACTGGATCACCAACACGGCACGCGGCGGACGCGCCAGCAACTGCCCGGTCACGCCGGAGATCGACGCGCTGTGCCGGCAGGCGGCCCTGGCCGTCAGCGGCGGCGCGGGCGGCGTGCTGGCGATCGACCTGCTGGAAGACCCGGAACGCGGGCTGCTGGTGTGCGAGGTCAACCACACGATGGAGTTCCGCAATAGCATCGACACCACCGGGGTCAACATCCCGGAGCGCATCGCCCGCTACGCGCTGGCAGAAACGAGCGTGGTGGCATGACGGCCCATAACGGCAGCGACCGGCTCACGGTGGGCATCGTCGGCGGCTCCGGCTACACCGGCGGCGAGCTGCTCCGCTTACTCTTGCATCACGCCGGCGTCGTGGTGACGCAGGTCACGTCCGAGACACACGCGGGTACCCCGTTGCCCCAGGTTCACCCCCACCTGCGCGGGCAGACGGACCTGCGCTTCATCAGCCGGCAACGCCTGGCGCCCTGCGACGTGCTGTTCCTCGCCATGCCGCATGGCCGGGCGCAGGCAGAGATCGAGCACTACGCCGGTCTCGCGCCGCGCCTGATCGACCTCAGCGCGGACTTCCGGCTGCGCGATGTCGACCGGTACACTCGCGCGTACGATCATGCGCACACCGCACCCGCTTGGCTGGATCGCTTCGTGTATGGCCTACCGGAGATCAACCGCGACGCGCTACGCGCCGCGCGCTACGTCAGTGGGGTCGGCTGCAACGCGACGGCCGTCCTGCTGGCGCTGTGGGCGCCGGTACGCGGCGGGCTGGTCGAAGCGGGCCAGCCGCTGATCGCCGATGTCAAAGTTGGCAGCAGCGAGGCGGGCACCACGCCGACGGCAGCCTCGCACCACCCGGCTCGCAGCGGCGTGGTGCGCCCCTTTCAACTGACCGGCCATCGCCATGAGGCCGAAGTCAGGCAGGCGCTGGGCGACGGCTTCGACGTGCGCATGGCGATAACCAGCGTCGAGATGGTGCGCGGAGTGGCGGCGGCGGTGCATGTCACGCTGCCAACCGGACTCACCGAGCGGGACCTGTGGGCTTGCTACCGCGCCACGTGGACCGGCGAGCCGTTCGTGCGCATCGTGCACACCGCGCAGGGTCTGCATCGCCATCCGGAGCCGCGCCTGCTGGCAGGCACCAATTACGCCGATGTCGGCTGGGAATACGACCCGCAGAGCGGCCGGGCAGTCCTGCTGTGCGCTCTGGACAACCTGGGCAAAGGCGCCGCGGGCACTGCCGTGCAGTGCCTGAATCTGATGTGCGGCTTTGAGGAAACAACCGGGCTGAGTTTCGGAGGGTTCTACCCATGATCCACGTCTTGAAGATCGGCGGCGGGGCCGGGATCGATGCCGCGCCCGCGCTGCACAACCTGGCCGAGCGCGTGCGCAACGGCGAGCGATGGGTGCTGGTGCATGGCGCCAGCGCCGCCACCGACGCCCTGGCCGCGCGGATGGGCGCCCCGGTGGAAACGATCACCGGCCCCGGCGGGCACGCCAGCCGCTACACCCCGCCCGCCATGATCGACATCTACTGCGCCGCTGCCGCGTCGGTCAACCAGCAGATCGCCGGCATCCTGGCCGGGCTGGACGTCAGCGCGGTGGGGTTGGCCGGCCCAAACGTCATCACTGCCCGCCGCAAGACCGCCATCCGCGCGCTGCGCGACGGGCGGCCGGTCATCATCCGCGACGACTGCTCGGGGACGATCACAGGCGTGAACGGCGCGCTGCTCGCCGCGCTGCTCGACGCCGGGTTCACACCGGTGGTTGCGCCGGTGGCCCTCGGCGAAGAAGGCGAGCGCCTGAACGTCGACGGCGATCTGGTGGCGGCAGCCATCGCGCGGGAGCTGGGCGCGGAGACATGCGTTATTCTCAGCAACGTGCCCGGCCTGCTGCGCGACACGGATAACCCGGCCTCGCTGGTACGGCGCATCGGGCAGCACGAGATCGACGCCTACGAGGCACTGGCTCAAGGGCGCATGAAAAAGAAGCTGCTGGCCGCGCGCCAGGCCCAGCCCGCGCGGGTGATCCTGTCGAGTGCAGGGGTCACCCGGCCGCTGGACGCCGCGCTGAACGGCAGCGGCACCCACATCGTCGCGCCGGAGGTGGTCTATGCTGGCAACTCCGGCTGACACGCTGGCGCTGGAGCAGCGCCACACCAGCGGCGCATATGCCAAGCGCCCGCTCCAGATCGTGCGTGGCGAGGGCGCCCGTCTTTTCGACGCGGACGGCAACAGCTACATCGACTGCGCCGGCGGGATCGGCGCCGCCAACCTGGGCCACGCTCACCCGGCGGTGCTGGCCGCGCTGGCCGAGCAGGCGGCGGAGCTGATCGTCTGCCCGGAGCTGTTTCACAACCCCGTGCGGGCGCGTTACCAGGCCGCGCTGTGCCAGGCGGCGGGGATGGCGCGCGTCTTCCTGTGCAACAGCGGTACGGAAGCCGTCGAGGCGGCGATCAAGATCGCCCGCCTGTCCACCGGGCGGCCGGGGATCATCGCCGCCATGCGCGCCTTTCACGGGCGCACGCTCGGCGCGCTGAGCGCCACCTGGAAAAAAGCCTACCGCGAGCCGTTCGAGCCGCTGGTCCCCCAGGTGCGTCACGTCCCGTTCAACAGCCTCGAGCATCTGGAACAGGCGCTGACACCCCAGGACGCCGCTGTGATCCTCGAAGTGGTGCAGGGCGAGGGCGGCGTGCATCCGGCGGAGAGCGGGTATCTGGCGGCGGTGCAGGCGCTATGCCGCGCCAACGGCTCGCTGCTGATTATCGACGAGGTGCAGACCGGGTTTGGGCGCACCGGGCGGCTGTTCGCCTTCCAGCAAGAGGGGATCGGGCCGGATCTGGTGTGCGTGGCAAAGAGCATGGCGGGCGGTCTGCCGATGGGTGCCGTGCTGATGGGTGAGCGCGTCGAGCCGCTGCCGCCGCTGTCGCACGGCAGCACGCTGGGCGGCAACCCGCTGGCGTGCGCCGCCGGGCTGGCAGTGCTGGATGTGCTCCAGTCAACCGATCTGATCCCGCGGGCGGCGGCGCTCGGCGAGGCGGTGCTGGCGCATCTGCGCGCGCACCTGCCCGATGACGCCGTGCGCGAGGTGCGCGGGCGCGGGCTGATGATCGGGATCGAGCTGCGCGGCAAAGTGACCGAGGTGCTGGCCGCGCTCCAAGCACGCGGCGTGCTGGCACTGCCTGCGGGAGTCACCGTGCTCCGCCTGCTGCCGCCGCTGGTTATCACCGAAGACGACTTGTGGCAGGCGATTTTCGCCATCGAGGAGGTCATCAGCCGTGCCGCTTGACAGCTATCACATCATCGACAGCACGCTGCGCGAAGGCGAGCAGTTCAGCACCGCCGCCTTCACCCCGGCCCAGAAGCTGGAGATCGCCGGCCTGCTCGACGAGTTCGGCGTCGAGATGATCGAAATGACCACACCCTGCGCGTCGCCGCGCAGCGAGGCCGACATCCGGATGCTGGTTGGCGCCGGGCTGAAGGCGCGCATCCTGACGCACATCCGCTGCCACAAAGACGATGCGCTGCGGGCGTTGGACACCGGCGTTCACGGGCTGGACGTCGTCATCGGGACGTCCGCGCCGCTGTTGCAGCACAGCCTGGGCAAGAACATCAACCAGGTGATCGATGTGGCGCTGGACGTGCTGAGCTTCGTGCGCCAGCAGGCACCCGACATCATCCTGCGCTTCAGCACTGAAGACACGTTCCGCAGCCGTGAAGCCGATCTGCTGCGGGTCTATCTGGCCGTGGCCGATCTCGGCGTGGTGGACCGGCTGGGTGTGGCCGACACGGTGGGCGTGGCGCTGCCGTCTCAGGTCTA
>DYEN01000240.1 GCA_020725705.1 Anaerolinea sp. | reverse complement strand
GGTCGGGCGGCGCACGATGCGCATTGTGGACTACGGCAAAGTCGCCGCGACCTTCGTCGACACGCTGACAGGCCAGGCGTTTCGCGTGTGGCCGAACCCGGATGCGCGGAACCAGGCGGCCGGGTTCGCCCCGCCGGGCGTTGACCGCTGGCACGCCCAGCTTTTCGGCTACCAGTCGATGCCGGACGCGCTGCTGCTGGTGGCCGCGCCGGTGGCGCTCAGCGTGTCGCTGGCGGCCATCATCAGCCAGCCCGGCCTGCGCGCCGTCTGCGAGCAGTGCGGCGAAGAGATCATGAACGCCCGCGAGCAGATGTGCGATGGCCGGCTGTTGTGTCAGGCGTGCGCGGGCAGCCCCTATTACCGGCTGCTGGCCGGCTCGCAGCCGCCCGGCGACACCCCGGCTCACGACAGCGACCCCGTGCTCAACACCGCGAAGGATGACCATATGGCAGGCTCCCATCCACCGATCATCGGCATTGTTGGACGTTCTGGGGTCGGCAAGACGACCTTTCTCGAGAAGCTGCTGCCGGAACTCAAGCGGCGCGGCTACCGGGTCGGCACCATCAAGCACCACGCCCATCCCGGCTTTGAGATCGACCAGCCCGGCAAAGACACCTGGCGGCACGCGCAAGCCGGCAGCGATCACGTCGTGATCGCTGCGCCCGATCGCGTTGCCGCCATCCGGCGGGTGGACGCCGATCCGCCCCTCGACGCCCTGGCGGCTATGATGACCGATGTCGATGTGATTCTCACCGAAGGGTATCTGCGCGCGCCCATCCCCAAGCTCGAGCTGGTGCGCAACGCGCACAACCCGCAGCCGATCTGCGATCCTGCTGACGTGCTGGGTTACGTCACTGACGCCGCGCTTCAGGGGGACATCCCTTGCCTGAATCTGGACGATGCAGCAGGCGCCGCCGACTTGATCGAGGCCTACCTCGCGGCCCACGCGGCGCGCGGCGATGCACGCTGAGCCAGATCGTATCCCACACGACAGCAGAAATTCGTGGAGACTGCTATAATGACCCGCATGAGCGCCGCGCCGCCTGAGGGCCGGGCCGAACGCGCATCGGCAAGGACGGGCGGGCGCGGTGCTGGGAGCAGGGCACGCTAATGGGGGGAAGAAATACATGCACGATGCGCGCGTGCAGGTTGATCTTTCGCCGCTGGACGAGACGCGTTTCGGGGTACGCAGTGCGCGCGCCCATGTGGCGAATGAAAGCGACCTGGCAATTGTCAACCGTTTCTGCCTTGAGAACGACGTTACTTTCTTAATTGCGCGCTGTCCGGCGTCAGCGCTGCAGACCGTCCAGACGATGGAGAGCGACGGCTTCCAACTGATGGACACGCTGATCTACTACCGGCGCGATCTTCACAAGACGCCTATCCCGGCTGACGAAGGATCCGTCCCCATCCGCCCGATCCGCCCTGGCGACGAGGCAGCAGTGGTGGCGATCGCCGTCGAGGCTTTCCAGGGATACTTCGGTCACTACCACGCCGACCCGCGATTGGACCGCACGAAGTGCGACGAAGTCTATACTTCGTGGGCCGAGCGCTCGGCGACGTCGCGCGAGGTGGCGGATGAAGTGCTGGTCGCCGAGCTGGACGGCCGGATTGCCGGGTTCGCCACGCTTCGCTTCAACAGCGCCGACGAAGGCGAAGGCGTGCTGTTCGGTGTGGCGCCGTTCGCGCAAGGACGCGGGATTTACCGCTCGTTCATGGTGCGCAGCATGCAGTGGTGTGCAGAGCACGGGCGCCGGACCATGATCGTCTCGACGCAGATCACCAATCTCGCCGTGCAAAAGGTCTGGGTGCGCCTCGGGTTCGAG
>DYEN01000239.1 GCA_020725705.1 Anaerolinea sp. | reverse complement strand
GGTGGGCCGGGCAAGCCCGGCCCCTACACATGGCGCCAGATATTCCCGTGATCCGGCCTGTCAAGTTCACGAGCGTTTCTAGGTCCCGCCATTCTGACAGCAGCAGGCGCCCCCAAACCCGGGAGCGCCTGTTTTGTTGTTTCTAGCACCGGCCCACTTCAGACGGGCAGAAGCGACGCCCGGACGACAGACTGCAACTCTAACTCGAACGGCTCGTCAAGGTCCGGCGCGCCGGGTTCATGCGCGGCGCGGCTACGGCTGGCGGTCCATGCTCAACCGGCTGATGAAATCATTAAGCGAGATGGTCGGCAGGCTGAGCGGCTTGATGTTGCCGCGCGCGATCAACTCCATGCTCACACGCGCCACCGACTCGTTATCGGGCGCCTCGATCACGTGCACGAAATCGTACTGGCCCAGGGTGGCGTACTGCTCCAACACTTTCACGCCGAGGTTCTCGATATCCATACTGATCTCGCGCAGACACGACGGGCGCTCGATGATGCAGTGCACCCCGGTGTCGGTCAGCGTGCTCAACAAAATATAGATAGGCATCGGGGTTACTCTCCTGTACGGGCGCCGGAGCGCCCATGATCGGCAAACGTAACACCAAAAAAGGCCGGTCTGGCGTTCATCCGCACGACCGGCCCTCATCTTAATAGGCTTTGGCGAAATAGGCCATTTCGCGGGCCTGCTGCCCGCACACCACGCACGGGCCGCTTTCGCCAGGATGCGGCTGCTTGAGCGGAAAGCAGCGGCTGGTGGCCTGAGTCTCGTCTTTGATCTTCGCCTCGCAGGCAGCGCTGCCGCAGAACCAGGCCAGCGCCCACTCGTCATCGACCACCTCGACCAGCTCGGGATAGCTGCGCACTTCGTGCAGATGCTGATCGCGGAACTCGGTCGCCTGGCGCAACAGGCTCGCCTGAATGTCGTCCAGCAGCGCGCGCACCGTCTCGACCAGCCCCGCCTGGGGCACGAACTGCTTGCCTTCCCGCCCCGCGATGTCGCGCCGGGCCAGCGCCACGGTGTTGTTGGCGACGTCCTTCGGACCGATCTCAACGCGCAGCGGCACGCCGCGCATCTCCCAGTCGTTGAACTTAAAACCCGGTGACAGGTTGGCGCGCGCGTCGACGTGCACGCGCAGCCCGGCCTCGCGCAGCGCGGCGCCCACGCGGTTGACGGCGTCCATCACCGGCCCCTGCTCCTCAGCCGTGCGATAGATCGGCACGATCACCACCTGGATCGGTGCCAGACGCGGCGGCAGGCGCAGCCCCTTGTCGTCACCATGCGTCATCACGATCGCGCCGACCATGCGCGTGCTGAGTCCCCAGGACGTCGTCCAGCAGTACTGAAGCTCGTTGTTCTCGTCGGTATAGCGGATGTCGAAAGCGCGCGCGAAGTTCTGGCCCAGGTCGTGGCTCGTCCCTGCCTGAAGGGCCTTACGGTCGCGCATCATCGCCTCGATGCTGTAACTGTACACCGCCCCGGCGAAGCGTTCCTGATCGCTCTTGCGCCCCGGAATGACCGGAATCGCCGCGTCGTTGACCGCGAAATCCTCGTAGACGCCGAGCATTTGCAGGGCCTCGGCTTCGGCTTCCTCGTGTGTGGCGTGGGCGGTGTGCCCTTCCTGCCAAAGGAACTCCATCGTGCGTAGAAACAGGCGCGTCCGCAGTTCCCAGCGCACGACGTTGGCCCACTGGTTGATCAGCAGCGGCAGGTCGCGGTGCGACTGAATCCACTTCTGGAACGCCCAGCCGATGATCGTCTCCGAAGTCGGGCGGACGACCAGCGGCTCTTCCAGTTCCTTGCCGCCGCCAATGGTCACAACGGCCAGCTCAGGCGAAAACCCCTCGACGTGCTCGGCCTCCCGCTTCAGAAAGCTTTCGGGGATGAACAGCGGGAAATAGGCGTTCTGGTGACCGGTTGCCTTGAAACGGCGGTCCAGCCCGGCTTTGACGCCTTCCCACAGTTCGTAGCCATAGGGCTTGATGATCATGCAGCCGCGCACCGGCGAATAGTCCGCCAGGTCCGCTTTCTGCACCACGTCGGTGTACCACCGGGCGAAGTCTTCGCTTTGGGGTGTGACGCCTTGCTGAGACACGATGCGCTTGCTCCTTCACGCGCTGGCAGGTGCAGAACTCCTGCGCCGAAGCTCAAAGAAGTGAGACGCGCCCGATCCACCACCAGGCTGCGGATCTGGCGCAGGCTATAGATTGTACCAGATTTGAGACGCACGTCATCGCCGAGAATACCCCACCGGCGAGACCCCAGCTTTGGGTGCCTTGCCTCTGAAAAATTGTATTATAGTAGTTGATGAAGGTACTGGTACTACGCTGGCGCAGCATTCCAGCAGTGCCAACCACCGGGTCATCCAACTTCCCCCCTTCTGTTGCCTGCTGGGCGCTCGGCGCAGCCTTAATCTGCCAGGAGAGATAGGAGAATAGGCCATGTCAGGTGACACTCGCCGCATCTTGTACTGGGCCATTGCAATCGTTGGAGTCCTTCTCATCATCGCCCCGTTCGTGCTTGGCTTCGATGACATTGACGAGGCGCTGTGGGCCAGCATCATCCTGGGTGGCATCATCGCCCTCAGCATGATCTACAAGGCGCTCGTGCGCGATGATTCGACCTGGGAATTCTGGCTGGCAGGGATCGCCGGCGTGGCAGCCATCGTGGCCCCATTTGTGCTCGGCTATAACGATACCGACTCGTCGTTGTGGAGCAATATCATTCTGGGCGTGCTCGCCGTGCTCGGCGCCGGCTACTTCGCTCTGATAGGCCGGCCACGAACAACCTAGGCGATAAGTCCATTCCCCGTTGCCGGCACGGGCGGGTTCGCTCGCCCGTGTCGTTTTTTCGCTGCTCGCAGAAGTCCTCCGCTCAGAGCAACGACTACATCCGTCTGCGCAGGTAAGCACGGAACGCATCACGGAAGGCGTCGCCGAGCGTCACCGGGTACGCTTCGGCCAGCCGCTGTCCCAGCGCCATCTCAGAGTTCTCGCGCAGGAACAGGCTGCGCTCGTGCTGGCTCCATTCGCGCCACAACTCGCGGAAGCGCGGTAGCTCGTTGAGCGGGGCCAGCACCGCCTCGACCACTTCTGCTTCCAACACTTCCAGCGGGCCGCCTTCCAACGAGCGGCGCACGCGCCGATAGGCCGGGGCAAACACCTCGTGCAGCAGCGGGGCCAGCGCCCCCAGGTCGTAGCCTTCGCGGGTGAAGATGGCGCGGAATTCAGGATCGTCCCACAAATAGTCGAGCACCCTGCTCGCAGCACGGCAGTCGAGGCACATCCGAGCGGCTCCCTCCCCCTGTACATCCGGCGGCATGGGCACGCCGTCCTGGTGTTCACGCTCTCATTGTGCCACAAATCACGCGGCGGGGATACCGGGCGCGCGCACTCAGGGGGATCTGTACTGCGCTGCCGCACTCAGGGTTGGCGGTCGCCCAGGCGCAGCGGCACGTCCGGCGGCGACGCCCACCACGCTTCCAGCGCCGGGACTACGTCATCCGCCCGGTCGACCAGGGTCAGCCAACGCAGATCGCCGGGACTGATCGCCGCCGTCTCGGCGAAGACCTCGACGAACCGCTGCCACATCGGCCCGACCAGCACGAACGGCCGTGCCGACAGCTCGCCAACCTGCAGCAGGCTCCAGATCAGCGCCATCTCGCTGAGCGTGCCAACCCCGCCCCGCAGCACGACAAACGCATCCGGTCGCTGGACCAGGAAGAATAGCCGCTCGCGTAGCGTCTCGAACGGCACACGCTCGACCACCCACTGATTCAGCTCCAGCCCGCGCTGCCTGAACAGCCCGACTTCCGTGCCGATCACGTGCCCGCCGGCTTCGGCGGCGCCCTGGCTGCACGCCGCCATGACGCCGCTGTAACCGCCGGACAGCACGCAATAGCCTGCCGCGGCCAGATGCCGCCCGACCTGGTAGGCAAGCTGCCAGTCCGGCTCGCCGGGCAGCACGCCCGCGCTGCCATACACGGCAACGACGCGGCGGTTGTTGGTGGGTTGATCGCGCATGTGTGACTCCAAAAAGCTAGAAACAGCAAAAGGCAGCGAAGAACAGCTAAAAACAGCTAAAAACAGCGAAGAGCAGCTAAAGGGCTATAAGCTGCCTTTTGCTGCTTCTAGCTGCCTTTAGCTGTTTTCTGCCTAATCCCACGAACGCCCATAGTTCGCCTCGAGCTTGTCGAGGATCGCGCGCTCCAGGTCGATGCCGGTCACGCTGGCAAGCTGGAGCAGATAGAGCGCCACATCGGCCAGCTCGCCGGCCAGCGCGTCACGGTCGCGCAATTCGCCGTTCCACTGGAAGTGCTCCAGGATCTCGGCGGCCTCGATGCAGATCGAGGTCGCGATGTTGCGCGGCGTTTGCGGGCGGGGCGAGTCCGGCTCATACCAGCCCTTGGCGCGCACAAAGTCGTGCATGTGGCGGGTCAGTTCGCTCAGGTCCATCGTGCCCTTTCAACGGCATGCCCCACACGCGCCGCGATCGCCCTGCTCGGGCAAAGCGGCGGGCGGAAAGTGCCGGGTCAATATGCGTTCTTGCTGCGGTGGAAGATCGTCTGGAAGATGGTGCGCAGCACGATCTTGATATCCAGCCAGAGCGACCAGTTCTCAACATACCACAGGTCGTACTTGGTGCGCTCGAGGATCGACGTGTCGCCGCGCAGCCCGTTCACCTGCGCCCAGCCGGTCATGCCGGATTTCTCGCGATGGCGCTCCATATAGCGCGGGATGAACTCGCGGAACTTCTCGACGTAATAGGGCTGCTCGGGGCGCGGGCCAACCAGCGACATCTGCCCATAGAGAACATTGATCAGATTGGGCAGCTCGTCCAGATTGGAGCGCCGCAGAAATGCCCCGACACGCGTTACGCGCGGGTCGCCCTCGACCGTCCAACCGGGGCCGTCTTTCTCGCTATCCTCGCGCATGGTGCGGAACTTAATCATCGGGAAGCGGCGCCCGTCCAGTCCCATGCGTTCCTGGCAGAAGAAGACCGGGCCGGGCGATTCCAGCTTGATCAGGATCGCGACCAGCACCAGCAGCGGGCTGAGCAGCACCAGCCCGGCAAACGCGCCGACAATATCCATCCCGCGCTTCAGGCTCAGCTTCCAGCCGCGCAGAGCCACGTCGCGCACCGAGAGCAGCGGCATCCCGTTGAGGTCGTCGACCGTCAGGCCGCCGGCAATGTAGGCGAAGATATCCGGGTAGACTTTGATGTTTACCCGTCCGCGCTGGCATTTGGAGACAAGCTGCACCAGCTCGCGGTGCGACGCTTCGGGCAGGGCGATGATCACCTCGTCCACTGCGTAGCGGTCGATCAGATCGGGCAGATCGGCGGTCGAGCCGACAATCGGCACATCGCCGACGCGCTCGCCGACAGTGCCGTTTACCGCGCCGACGATGTTGTAGCCCAGATGCGGCGACCAGCGGATCTTCTCGGCGATGGTGCGCGCCACCTCGCCCGACCCGATGATCAGGACATTGTCGCGCGCCAGCCCCAGATCGCGCAGGCGCAGCACGATCTGGCGGTGCGCCTCGCGCCCCAGGATGGTCAGGCCGATCCCGAAAATCCAGGCGTAGATGATCACGCCGCGCGGATAGTCCAGCTCCAGCGCGCTGTTCTTGAAGGCAAGTGTTTCGAAGGCAATCGCCAGAAAGGTACCGATTGAGACGTTCTGCGCCACGGCGTAGCCTTCGTCGATGCGGCTGACGGCGCGGCGCTGGTGATACATCCGCGCCATGTAGAAGACCAGCAGAATCGACACGACGTGCACGATCATCATCGGCACGTAGCTGGTAAACGGCGGCGGATTGACCGGCAGAGCCGGCAGGGGCAAGCGCGCGCGCGCGATGTACCCCAGCACGAAGCCGATCGCCAGCATCAGCGCGTCCGAGCCGAGCAGCGCCAGATGCAGCAGGCCGCGGATGCGTCCGTCGAGCGCGGCGCTCAGGCGGGCGCGGCGGGAGTCGACCGCCGCAGGTCGCGCCACAGGTCCCGCCACAGCGGCAGACCCCCCCGCAGTGCCAGCCCTATCAGAACCAGCACGTGCAGCCACCACGGCGTCGTCGCCCGGTAGTGCTTCCGGTAGAAGATCAGCATCGCCCGGTAGAACTCGCGCTGTGCCCGGCGCGATTGGCGGCTCGCCGCTCGTTTGACGTGCGTCACCGTCACGCGCGGGTTGTACCTCACCGTCCAGCCGGCTTGCTTGATGCGGTACGCCCAATCCAGGTCCTCTCCATACATGAAGAACGTTTCATCGAACAGCCCGACGCGCTGAATCGCCTCGCGCCGCACGATCATAAACGCCCCCACCACCGAGTCTACCTCAGTTTCAACGTCCGGGTCCAGATACGTCAGATTGTACCGGCCAAAACGCCGGCTGCGCGGAAACAGCTTCGACAGGCCAACCATCCGGTAGAAGCTGATCTCGGGGGTCGGAAAGCTGCGGCGGCAGGCCAGGTCCAGCGAGCCGTCCAGCAGCACCAGCTTGGGACCGGCGGCGCCGATGCGCGGGTCCGCGTCCATGTAGGCGACCATCTCGTGCAGCGCCCCCGGCGGCACGACGGTGTCCGGGTTGAGCGCCAGCGCGTAGCGGGGCGCGTCGTCCGAGCCGCCGCGCTCGAAGCCAAGCAGCCGCAGGCCCTGGTTGTTGGCCGCCGGATAGCCGCGGTTCTCGTCGTTGGCGATCAGCGTCACGTGTGGGAACTCGCGGCGCACCATCTCGGCGCTGCCATCGCCGGACGCGTTGTCGACCACGACGATCTGGTACGAGACGCCTGTCGAGTGCGTCAGCGAGCGCAGGCAGTTGCGCAGCAGATCGCGCGTGTTCCAGTTGACGATCACAATCCCCAGATCGAACATGGCCGTTGAGTGTCCTTCGACGAGCGCCATTCTACCGGCCCGGCCCGGTTCGATCAAACGCCTGTCATTCAACAGCCTAGCACGGACGGCCGGCAAGCGGCTGGATTGGCGCGCAGCGTTTGCCTGACGCATCGCTGACGGATCGCTAGCGCCGCAGCGCGTCGCGCACCACGGGAAACGTCCGCGTCCAGGCTGCGATCAGGCGAGCGTGCGGGCTGTTGCGGGGCGGGTTGAGCATCGCGATCTGCACATAGCCGCGCTCGTCCAGCCGCTCGAAAACCAGGGTCGTCCCGTCGTGCGCGCCTTCGGGAAAGTAATCGTCCAGCGTTTCCAGGCCCAGCGAAGCCAGCCCGGCCAGAAACTGCTCCAGCTTGGCCGGAGCCAGCGGCTGCGGCTCCCCGCGCGAGAGCGGCGCGCGAAACGGGCAACCCCGGCAGGCGACCAGCATACTCAGCCCGCCACGCTCCAGCAGCACAAACCGATCCTGCGCCGCCCAGAAGGGGGTGATCGCGGTCAGGATGTGCAGGCGGGTCGCGTTCTGCGCGCGGGCAAACTCGCGGACTTCGGCTTCGCGGTCGTCAGGCATCGCTCATCCCACTCTGTCGTCAAACTGAGGCGGCTGGGCGGCGGTCGGCAGGGTCAGCAGCGGCGCGCCGCGCAGCGCCGCGCGCATCGCGGCGCGGTCGTCCCACGGATACTCCACGGTGCCGAAGCACATACTCTGCTCGTGCCCCTTGCCGCAGGCGATCACGACGTCGCCGGGGCGCGCCAGCGAGCAGCCGAACGCCACAGCCCGCCCGCGGTCGGGCACGCGCCAGAACGTCTCACCCTCGACCCCGCCCTGCCGGATCGCGCCCTGAGCCATTTCCTCTAAGATCGCGTCCAGCGACTCGGTGCGGGGGTCTTCGGCGGTCAGCACGCAGCGGTCGGCCAGCTCCATCCCGATCTCAGCCATCATGCGGCGCTTCTCACGGTCGCGCAGACCCGCGCTGCCAAAGACGGCGATCACGCGGCGCCCCGGCGCGATCATGCTCCGCGCGGCTTCGAGCGCGCGGCGCAGGGCGTTCGGCGTGTGCGCAAAATCGACGATCGCCAGGAAGTCCTGCCCCTCGTCGATGCGCTCCATCCGGCCAGGGATGGGCGGCATCCGGCGCACCCCCGCCTCGATCGCCCC
>DYEN01000018.1 GCA_020725705.1 Anaerolinea sp. | reverse complement strand
CAAGTACAACCTGCTGATCGGCGAGCGCACCGCCGAGCGCGCCAAGATCGAGATCGGCTCGTCGTATCCGCTGCCCGAAGAGCGCACGATGGTGTTGCGCGGGCGCAATTTGATCACCGGCTTGCCGGAAGCGGTCGAGGTGTCGTCGATTGAGCTGCGCGAGGCGCTCAACCCCTCGGTCAGCATCATTGTCGACACCATCCGCGACGCGCTGGACGAAACGCCGCCGGAGCTGGTGGCCGACCTGATGGAGTCCGGGATCTGTATGGCGGGCGGGGGTAGCCAGCTCAAGGGGCTGTGCGAGCGCGTCGCCGATGAGGTGAACGTGCGCGTCTGGCTGGCCGAGGACGCGATGACGTGTGTGGCGCGCGGCGCGGGGCGCATTCTGGAAGATTACGACAACCTGCGCTCGCTGCTGGCCGGTCTGGAGCGCGGCTCGACGCAGCACTAGCCTGTGCCGCTCGCTCTCCGCTCCGTCGGCTGTGGCATGCCCCGAATCGTCCGGTTCGGGGCATGATCTTGGTGGGCCGTGCGGTATAATGAGGCTGCGGGCGTTGCGGGTCGCGGCGGACGCCCGCACAAGACGCAGGCAGGAGGTGAACACAGCTTGGTGCGCGGAAGTCGCGTCTTCAGCTTGTCGATGACGCTGGTCATTGTCGCGCTGTTGGTCTATCTGGGCGCGCAGGGCAGCCTGGGGCCGGTGCAGAACGCGCTCTCGGTGCCGGTCTATGGGGTGCAGAGCGTCGTCAGCCGGATGACGCGCGGCGTGACGGGCCTGCTGGACGACATCCGGACCTTCCGGCGTTTGGAGCGGCGCAACCGTGACCTGGAAGAAGCCCTGGCCGTTTACCAGGCCGAGCTGGCCGAGCTGCGCGAGAAGGGGCACGACTACGACCGGCTGGCGGCGTTGCTCGATTACAACCGCCAGGGGCCATCTGATCGCGAGTACGTGACGTGCGACGTCATCGGGCGAGACACGACCGGCTTCGTAAATGCGATTCAGATCGACTGCGGGCGCCGCGCCGGGGTTGAACGCATGGACCCGGTGGTCACCGAGTACGGCCTGGTGGGGCGCGTGACCAAAGTGTCGGCGACCGGGGCCGAAGTGCTGCTGCTGACCGATCCGTCGAGCCGGGTCAGCGTCCGGCTGCAAGATTCGCGGGCGGACGGCGTCGTTGCGGGGCAGCTCACCGGCGACCTGCTGATGTCGTTCATCCCGGTCGATGCCCAGGTGCGCGAGGGCGAGTATGTGGTAACCAGCGGCTTGGGGCAGAACTTCCCCGCCGATCTGCTGGTGGGCCAGGTGATGAGTGTGGCGCTGGATCAGCGCGGCATGTACCAGGAAGCCCGCGTGCGCAGCCTGGTGAACTTCAACCGGCTGGAGATCGTCCAGGTGATTATCGACTTCGAGCCGGTTGACCTGTCGGTATTCGGCCAGCCGGCCGCGCCATAATGCCCGGCCAGCGCGTGGGGCAGGGGGTCGCGAGGCGCCGCCGTGGGTAACTATATCGGCATCCCGATTCTGCTGCTGGCAGCCGTCATCGACGCGACGATCATGCCGGAGCTTCGCCTGGGCAACGGCACCGCCGACCTGGTTTTCCTGATGGTCATGTCGTGGGCGCTGCTGGCCGATGTGCGCGACGCCTTGCTGTGGGCGGTGGTCGGCGGGGCGGCGCAGGACTTGCTCTCCGTCGCGCCGCTGGGCACGTCGGCGTTGGGGCTGGTGATCGTCGCCTATGCTGCCGACGCGATCTTCGGGAATGTCTCGCGCGGGAACCTGCTTGTCCCGCTGGTGGTGGTGGCCGTTGGGACGGCTGTGTATCACATGATCACGCTGACCCTGCTGCAGGTGCTCGGCCTGTCGGCGGTCGGATTGGGACAGGGGTTGGTGTATGTGACGCTGCCGGCCACGATTCTGAACACCATTTTGATCCTGCCGGTCTACCGCTTGATGGGCGCGGTGCATCGTTTGATTGTGCCGCACCGGACTCGGATCGGGTGAGGGCCGGCGGGGCGTCCAGGGCAAACGATTCCGGTGTATTGGTAGCGATGGGTGAGAGAGCGTATGAATGACCGACGGCTAATGCCCTTTCAGGGATGGCGGTTGGGCCTGTTCCGGGCCGTCGTGGTGTTCTCGCTGCTGGTGCTGGTGATGCGCACCGGCGAGTTGCAGTTCGTCCGGCGCGAGCAGTTCGTGCGCGACGCCGAAGAAAACCGGCTGCAACAGGTGCTGCTGCCCGCGCCGCGCGGGCAGATCTACGACCGCAACATGGTTCCGCTGGCGAAGAACGACCCCGCCTACAACGTGACGGTGACTCCTGCGGAGCTGCCGGACGACCCCGATGAAGTGCTGGCGATCTACAACCGCCTGTCGGCGCTGATCGACGTGCCCGCCACACGTGCCATGGCCGACGCGGCAGGACGCACGGCCGTGCGCAGCATCGAAGAGATGGTGCGCGAGGGGCAGGGCATCGCGCCCTATCGCGAGGTGATGGTCGCGCAGGACATCGACCGCGAGACCGCCTTCCGGATTCTGGAAGAGGCACAGCTTCTGCCGGGCGTTGATGTGTTCGACGCGTCCGTGCGCGAGTATCCGACCGGCGCGCTCACCGCGCATGTAATCGGCTATCTGGGGCCGATCGGGCCGGAAGAAGAGATGCGCCTGCGCGAGCTGGGTTACAACCCCGCTTTCGACCGCATCGGCTACGCCGGCGTGGAAGCCTATTTTGAGGAAGAGCTGGCAGGCCGGCGCGGCACGCAGACCTGGCTGATCGACGTGGCCGGGCGCCCGATCCAGCTTGTCGACGAGGTTCCCTTCACGCCCGGCATGAGCCTGCAGCTAACGCTCGACGTGGAGCTACAGCAGGCCGCCCAGGATGCCCTCACCCGCCGCATCAATCTGGTCAATGCGGATGCCGGACGCGTGGTCACGCAGCAGGGGGTCGTGATCGCCATGGATCCGCGCAACGGCGAGGTGCTGGCGATGGTGAGCTGGCCGAGTTACGACAACACGCGCTTTGCCCGCGCCATCGACGGCGAGTATTACTTCCAGCAGTTTGAAGATCCGCTGCGCCCGCTGGTCAACCACGCCATCAGCGCGCTGTATCCGCCCGGCTCGGTATGGAAGATGATCACGGCGGCGGGCGTGGTCGAGGAAGGCGTCATTGCGCCCACCACGCGCCTGTTCGACCCCGGCAGCCTGGTGCTGCCCAACGCCTTCGCGCCGCGCGACGAATCGCAGGGGCAGACCTTCGTCTGCTGGGATCGCGCCGGGCATGGCGAAGTTGACCTGCTGCGCGGGATCGCGCTGAGCTGCGACGTGTATTTCTATCAGATTGGCGGCGGCAACCCGGAAGTCAGTCCCGCGCTGTTGCGCCCCGGCGGGCTGGGCATCGCCGACCTATACCGCTGGGCGACCGCCTTTGGCATCGGCTCGATGCTGGGAATCGAACTGCCGGGCGAGCTGGCCGGCCGGATGCCCGAGGGCGAATGGAAGCGCCGCAACTACGGCGAAAGCTGGTCCACCGGCGACACCTACAACGCCGCCTTCGGGCAGGGGTATGTCACGACCACGCCGCTGCAGTTGGTGAGCGCTATCATGCCGTTGATCAACGGCGGCATCATCTACCAGCCCCGCATCGCCCGCAACCTGCAAGACGCCAACGGCAACATTCTCAAGCAGTTCGAGCCGGAAGTGGTACGGACGCTGGTCATGCCGCCGGGCAATGAATTGCCCGTGCTGCTTCTACAGGAAGACATGCTGTTGCATGGCGAGAACAGCCTGGCCTGCCGTTGCGAGCCGGACAGCGGCTATTACGACGAGGATTTCTGCAACAGCGTCGACCTGAGCAACTACACGGCGCAGTTCGACCGCGATCCGAACCTGGACGATGACGTGACCGACATCGTGCGCTACCGGGTACACGTGCCGGAAGGCTATCGCTTCCGGCACGGCGTGTGTGACCTGCTGGAGCAGCAGGGCGTGCAGCGCACCAAGCATTACATCCCGCCCTTTGCCACGCACGAGACTCTGGCGCTGATGCAGCAGGGGATGCGCCTGGCCGTCACACAAGGCACAGCATCCCAGGCGGCGCTGCCTTATGTGAACGTGGGGGCCAAGACCGGCACTGCCGAGTACTGCGACGACGTGGCCTATCCTCTGGGGTTGTGCAAGCCCGGCCAGTGGCCGGCCCATGCCTGGATGGTCGGCTATGCGCCCTATGAGGCGCCCGAAGTGATCGTGATCGCATTTGTCTACAACGGTGGCGAGGGATCGCTGGTCGCCGGGCCGATCGTGCGCGAGGTGCTCGACGCGTACTTCCAACTGAAAAACCAACGCGCGCGGGCGGGCTGAGGGCAGCCCGAAATAGCACACCGTGCGAAATCGAGTATAGTTGTATCAAAGCACGAGCGCACAGAGTCTCGGTGCTGCTCGGCCGTCTGGCATGAAGGGGTGTGACCGCCTTACATGGACGATTCCATCACACTCAAAGGAATCAAACAGGGTCTGCTGGTCACCATGAAGCCGGAAGGACGCTGGTCGGACCTGGCCACGCGCCTGGTGGCCCAGATCGACGCGCAGAGCGCGTTTTTTCGCGGCGCCCAGGTTGCGCTCGCGGTCGGCCCGCGTGAGGTGCGGCGCCACGAACTGGCGAATCTCCTCAAGCTGCTGTCGGCGCGTGATGTCTCGGTGCTGGCCGTGCTGAGTGAGGACGCCGCAACGATCGGATCGGCACGCAAGCTGGGTCTGAAGACCAGCCTGACCGAGCTGGAGCTGGAGCCGCCCGACAGTTCGTTTGAGGCGCTGGCCGAACTGCCCCCGCCCATCGACCCGGAAGAGCACGGGACGGGCGGGGTGTTGATCAAGCGCACTCTGCGCAACGGGCGCGTGGTGCACAGTGACGGGCACGTGGTGGTGCTGGGCGACGTCAACGCCGGTGCGGTGATCGTCGCGCGCGGTGACGTGATTGTCTGGGGGCGGCTGCGTGGGACGGTACACGCCGGCGCGGGGGGGGATGAGTCCGCGGTGGTGTGCGCGCTGAACCTGGCGCCAACCCAGCTTCGGATCGCCAGCTACATCACCATCTCGCCCGATGACAGCCGCCGCAAGGCGCGCCCGGAAAAGGCGCTGGTCCGCAATGGGCGCATCGAAGCCGAAGCGTGGGAACCCTAATGCAAGTGCTGGTGACTAGAGTGTGATTGGCAAGCTGTCAGAAAACGCATACAGTCTATGAAGAGAGCATAGCGGGCTGGCGCGCGTCACCGATCCGGTAGGGCGGCAGAGTCGCGAAAGGTTTGGGGGGAATGACTGCCCGAGTCATCACCATTACGTCCGGCAAGGGGGGGGTCGGCAAGACAACCGCCACAGCAAACATTGCAGTCGCCCTGGCCAGCCTCGGTAAAAAAGTGGTGTGCGTGGATGCCGATATCGGCCT
>DYEN01000238.1 GCA_020725705.1 Anaerolinea sp. | reverse complement strand
TGCCGGGCAACGGCCTGCTGGCGGTGGACAAAGTGACGATGGCCCACTCGCTCGAAGCGCGCGTCCCCTATTTCGACCCGCCGCTGCTGGCGTTCGCGCTGAGCATCCCGCCCGCGATCCGGCTGCGCGAAAACAAGTTCGTCCTGCGCGAGGCTCTGCGCGGCGACCTGCCCGATTTTGCGCGCCAGCGGCCCAAGCAGCCGTTCGGCACGCCGATCCTGCACTGGTTCGATACGGCGCTGGCGGAACGCGTGCAGGCGGTCTTGCTTGACGAGCGCAGCCTGGGACGCGGCCTGTTCGACCGGGCGGCGCTGGAAGACGTGCTGCGCGGCCATTTCAGCGGACGGACCGAACGTGTCGAGGTCGTCTTCCGGCTGCTGCTGCTCGAGCTATGGCAGCAGGCCACCATCGACGCCCCGCCGCATATCCCCCAGCCGGACGCCAACCGGATCGAGGTGCGCGTATGAGGCTGCTGTTCGTCGCGTCGCTGCACCATCCCCAGGCGCTTGAGGACGCGCGCCGCGCCGCGCCGCCCGGCGAGGATCCGCTCTTTCCCCCGTCGCAGGCGCAGCATTTCTGGGTGCGCGCCTTGCGCCGCCAGGGGCACGATTGCGCCGTGTTCTGGCGCAGCGAGAGCGCGCTGCCCTGGGTGCGGACACGCCAGCTCCGCATGACGCAGCGCATCACCCCGGCCCGCGCGATCGGCGCGCTGGCAGGGCGCGTGCCCGCGCTGAATCCGGACATCCGCCTGCGCAACCGGCGATTGATCGCCCAGGCGCGCGCCTTCCGGCCGGACGCGATCATCCTGATCGGCGACAACCGCGTGATCCTGCCGGACACGCTGGCGCGGCTCAAGCGCGAGCACGGCGCGGCGCTGATCTACGCCTCGGGCACGTCGCCGGTCGTCTTCTCGCACGCCATCGAGCGCGCCGCCGCTCCGCTGGTTGATCTGGCCGTGACCAACGACTTCTATCACGCGGTCCAGTGGCGCGA
Source organism: Anaerolinea sp. (assembly GCA_020725705.1). GTDB lineage: Bacteria > Chloroflexota > Anaerolineae > Aggregatilineales > Aggregatilineaceae > DYGX01. The sequence goes on along the minus strand of DYEN01000238.1, from coordinate 1,169 downwards.
GTTGGGCGCGCGCCGTGTCGAGGCGCTGCCGCTGGCGGCCATCGATCCGGACTTTCATCACCCGTTCGCGCTGAGCGAGGACGAGCGGCGGCGCTACGGGTGCGAGATCGGGTTTGTCGGCACGCTCGTCCCCGACCGGCTGTATAGCGAGCGCATCGCCGCGCTCGAAGCCCTGCGCGACTTTGACCTGGGCATCTGGTCGGTGCACGAAGTCCCGGCCAGCCTGCGCCCGTTTTATCGCGGCGCGGCGCTGGGGGCGGACATGCTGCGCGCGACCGCCGCCGGGAAGATCGCGCTCAATCCGCATGGAGATTTTATGCGCTGGGGCGGGAACATGCGGCTGTTCGAGGCGTGCGGCGTCGGCGCGTTCCAGCTTGTCGACGACCGGCCCGGCGTGCGCGAGTGGTTCCGCGATGGCGAGCACCTGGTCGTCTACCGCGATCACGATCACCTGCGCGAGCTGGTGCGGTATTATCTGGCGCACGACGACGAGCGGCGCCAGATCGCCGAGGCGGGGCGGGCGCACGCCCTCGCGCACCACACGTATGATCAGAGGATGGCGCGCCTGATCGATCTAATCATAGAAATCGGGGCAAATCGACAGTGAAAGCTAAAGTTCTTAGAAGATGGCCCGTGATATTCTTGTTATGTGTTTTTGCTTACCAGATCGTAACTCACAGCTTCTTGTTGTCGATCTCTGCACATTCCGGGCAAGTTGCTATACCTTGGATGATGAACCAGGGTAGGCCGCTATATGGCGATATATTAGAGCAACATGCACCCGGTAGTTCTGTAATAGTAGCAATTGCTCAAAGACTGTTACCTTTCGAAACGCTTACTGTTACACGGCTTTTGAATATTGCATTGGTGTTGGTTATCTCGTTGATTGTATATGGGGTCGCCTTTTCTCTTGGGAATCGTCGCCATTTGGTGGCAGTTGTTGCTGTTCTCATATGGGTTTGGTGGGAGCCTGTATACGGCAATATTCTGTTTTATTTCGATACTTTGTTGGGCTTTGGTATTGTGTTGGCTGTTTTTATATGGGTGGCGATGGAAAAATACTCATCTAGTTGGCTAGCGGCATTATCTGTTGGTGTAATTCTAGGTGGAGTAACTATTTTCAAGCAACATGGTTGGGCTGCTGTGATTTTGTTTGCTATATGGTTGTT
>DYEN01000237.1 GCA_020725705.1 Anaerolinea sp. | reverse complement strand
CCCGCCGCCCCCAGCGCCGCCATTGCGAGCCACAGCGCGCGCCGGCGGGGTGGCACGCTCGTGTGAGCGCGGATCGCCAGCAGCGCGGCCAGCATCACCAGCACCGAGCCGAGCAGCATCCCGCCTTCCATCATCGCGCGCCGCCCGTTGAGTAGCACATCCGGCGTGGTGACGTAGATCGCGGTCGCCGCCCAGGCCGCCGCGCGAGGCGGGAAGACCTGCCGCGTCAGCGCGAACAGGGCGACCACGCTCAGCGCGAACAGCGCGGCGGACGAGGCCCGCCCGGCGCGCAGCAACGTGTCCGACGGCATATGGCCGAACGTGTGGTTCCACGTCCACTCGTTCCATTCCCCGGCCGGATCGTTGAACCCCCACATCCACTGATCGTTGACGTCCTGGACCGACAGCCCGGCCAGGTCCCACGCCAGACCCATCGCCATCTTCGGAACCGTCCCGTTGATGATGCGCAGTTCCTGCTCAGACGGATCGGCCGGCGTGTCGGTGTACAGCACGCGCTCCAGGTCGCGCTGTTGGACCAGGTAGTGATAGTCGCGGCTCATAAAGAGCAGGGTCGCCTCGTCCCCATGAAAGGGCGCGGCGTCCAGCCCGGCGAAGATATAGACCGCCAGGGCCGCCAGCCACAGCCCATCCAGCACCCGGCCTGCCCACCGGCGGCGCGCGCTTGGCTCATTCTGTCTGTCTGCCTGCGTCACAACCCGCTCACCTCGCCCGAAAAACAGCGCGCCCAGGACTCGCTCGCCCAGGCGCGCGTATTATACCGCAGGGTCTCCCTACCGGTGCCCCCCGCTTCGCCTTCGCGCCGGTCACGTGATCGTGACCAGCACCTTGTTCTGCTCCACGCTGTCGCCCGTCTTCACGTTGACGCGGTGCACCTTGCCATCGCGCGGGGCCTTCAGCTCGTTCTCCATCTTCATCGATTCGAGGATGATGACCGTATCCCCTTTGGCGACCGTGTCGCCTTCCTGCACCGGAACGCGCACGATCAGGCCGGGCATCGGTGCGCGGATCGCCACCTCGCCCGACGCTTCGCCCAGCGCCATGAAGGCGCTCGCCAGACGGCGGCTGCGCTCGTCCGTGACCGACACTTCGTACAGGTCGCCCGCCATCAGGACGTGGTACATGTCGTCGCGCTCTTCGACCACCGCCTCATAGCTGAGGTAGTCGACCAGCACCGAATACAACTCGCCCTCGCGCAGCTCGCGAAAGTCAATCGTGCGTGGCTGGTTGTTCACCAGGATGCGCCCGTCCTGGTTGATCTCGATCTCGAACGTCCGGCCGTTGACCGTCGCCTGATATTTCATCCGCGCTCTCCTGCCGCGCTAGTCCGCCAGATTGCCGCGCTCAAGCGGGCCGCCCAGCGATCCGGCCAGAACCTGATCCAGCAGGTAGACCAGAAACTGCTCCGGCGTGACATCGGCGTCCGCGTTGACGACCGTCTCGTCCAGCACGGACTCGACCGCCAGCACATAGCGGCCCAGCGCCACCTCAAAGCGATAGAGCGCCGCTTCGTCGCCGCACGGGTTGCCTTCGACCGGCCGGCGATAGATACGCCCGCCGATCAGCTCTCCGTCAGTGTACGAGGCAAACGCCCCGCTCTCAACCAACTCATCGGAGCGCGCGTCGTCCAGGGCAACGGCGGCGGCGCTTTCTGCGTTCCCGTAGTCGTTGACCTCGAAGCGCAGCGTCCAGAAGGGCAGTTCTGCGCGGTTCGCCGGGCACTCCTCGACCGCCAGAGCGATCGTCGCTGCGCCCATGAAATCGTTCGCCGCCAGATACTCGCGCATGTATTCAGCCAGCGCCTCACCCCCGGCCTCGCCCCACTCCACGGCGCGGCTTTCCAGCGTGCTCGTCCTGGAGTGCTCCGCGTCCGGCGCGAAGGGCGCCCCGATCTGGTCCCCGATCAACCGCTGCAGCAGGGTTTGCCAGTGCTCAAAGGTCGGCGCCCCGTCCGGCTCGACGGTGATGCTCGCCGGGTCGTCCACGATCACCACCGTGTAGAGCGCGTCCCCCTCGTAGGTAGGCGACTGTTCCGGGTTGCGCGGGAGCAGCAGCTCGGTTGACGCCTGCCCGGCGTAGACACGCCCGAAGATGGTGTGATAGCCGTTCAGCCACGGCGTCGGCACGTAGGTGATGAAGAACTGGCTGCCGTTGGTGTTGGGACCGGCGTTGGCCATCGCCAGCAGGCCCGGCCGGTCGAAGAGCAGTCCGGTATCGGTCTCGTCCTCGAACCGGTAGCCCGGCCCGCCGGTTCCGGTCGCGGTCGGGTCACCCCCCTGGGCCATAAAGCCCGGCAGCACGCGGTGAAAGGTCGTGTTGTTGAAATACCCCTGCTGCGCCAGAAAAACGAAGTTGTTGACCGCGATCGGCGCCACGTCCTCGAACAGGTCGATGGTGATGGGTCCCTGCTCTGTACACAGCACCGCCCAATAGTCCGTCCCGTCTTCCAACACCTCTTCGGCTCGCTCGAACTCGCGCGTGGCCGGTTCGCTGAGGTTTTCGGTCGCCTCGTCGCAGATCTGCTCCGGGGTGCGCCCGCCCTGAGCCACCGCGGTCTGACCCGCCACAAGCACGCCCGCCGCCAGCATCACGGCGAGCGCTGCCGCCAGGGCCGCCGCGCCATTCACCCGCTTGAAAAACATGCCTTGCTCCTTAATCTGTCATCCATCGTTCAGCCCGCCGGTCATCACAAGCGACCGCCGCACTCCCGCCGGCGCGCTACGCTGCTTCGGGCAGCAGGAAGAACGCCAGCGCTACAATCAGATACACGCCCAGCAGCATCAAGCCTTCAAACCAGTTGGTTTCGCCGTCTTCGGCCACCAGCGCGCCGACATACGACGCCGCACCAAGCGCGATCACTTCCGGCATGGTGAAGGCCAGGATCAGCTTGTCCTCGAACAGCAGGCTGATGAAGACCAGCACCGGCGCCACGAACAGCGCGACTTGCAGGCTGGAGCCGAGGGCGATCGTCATCGCCAGCTCCATCCGGTTCTTGATGGCCTGCTGCACGGCGACCAGATGCTCGGCCACGTTGCCGATGATCGGCACGATGATCACGCCTACGAACAGCTCGCTCCAACCCAGTTCTTCGACCACCGGCTCGACCGTTCCGACCAAGAACTCGGACATGAACACGATCCCCAGCGTGGCCGCGGCCAGCACGCCCAGCGCCACCGGCATCGACCACTCCGGCTCGTGGTGGATGACGGCCGCGCCCAGGCCGTTCTTGACTACCAGCGAGTAGACAATGGACGCCGCGTAGAGCACGATCAGGATCAGCGCGATGCCCTCGCTGAGCAGCAGCTCGCTCTCGAACGCCTTCAGCTCGACAAACGTCACGTCGAACAGCGACGGGATCGCCAGCGCCATGAAGGCCAGGATCAACAACGTCGCGTTCATCACCGCGCCGCGCCGGTCGAAGCTCTGGATCCCATTCTTCAACCCGCCGAACAACAGCGCCAACCCCATCACCAGTAACAGATTGCCCAAGATCGACCCGATGATCGACGCGCGGACCAGCTCCAGCAGCCCTTCGCGCAGCGCGAAGATCGTGATGATCAGCTCGGCGGCGTTGCCCAGCGTCGCGTTGAGCAGCCCGCCGATCTGCGGCCCGGTGCGGGCGGCGATCTCTTCCGTCGCCGCCCCCATCAGCTCGGCCAGCGGGATAATCGCCAGCGCCGACGCGGCAAAGATCGTCACCGCGTCGCCGTCCGACAGCCGCAGCACCGCCGCGACCGGCACGAAGATCAGCAGAGTCCGGATACCCACCAGCTTGCGCAGAATGTCCACAGCATCCCCCTTTAGGCCGGGCCGGGGCCGGTCTTGGACTCAGATCGCTGCACCACGCGGCAGGCCATCATCACCGGTGCATGCGCTCCCAGCGGCCGATCCACTTCCAGTTCGACACGTCGCGCTTGGGCCGCGCCACGATCTGCGACGCCTGCTGGCGCTGCTGGTGCTCGACCAGCGTCGCCAGAATGGCCGCCACTTCCTCGCGGTGCGGGTCGGGCGTGTCGGCATGTTGCAGGTTCATGAACTCGTCGACGAAGCTGGTATCGTAGCGGCCCGCCAGAAAACGCGTGCTATCGATCAGCTTCTGGTGAAAGGGCAGGTTCGTCTTCAGGCCCATGATCTTGTACTCGGCCAGCGCGCGACGCATCCGCAGCAGCGCCTCGCCGCGCGTGTCGCCCCAGGTGATCAGCTTCGCCAGCAGCGAGTCGTAATAGGGCGTGACGGTGTACCCGGCGTAGATGCCGCTGTCCAGCCGGACGCCCGGTCCGGTCGGGGCGATGTGGACCGTCACCTCGCCCACCGACGGCAGGAAGTTGTTGTACGGGTCTTCGGCGTTGATGCGGCATTCGACCGCCCAACCCTTAAAACTCACCCCACCCTCAGCAGGACCCATGCGCCGCCCGCGGGCGATGCGAATCTGTTCCTTGACCAGATCGACGCCTGTCACCAGCTCGGTGACCGGGTGCTCGACCTGCAAGCGCGTGTTCATTTCCAGAAAGTAGAAGTTCTTCTCCGCATCGACCAGAAACTCGATCGTCCCGGCGTTGACATAATTGACGGCCTGCGCAGCGCGGATGGCAGCCTCGCCCATCCGGGCGCGCAGCGACTCGTCCATAAACGGGCTGGGCGACTCCTCGAACAGCTTCTGGTGCCGCCGCT
>DYEN01000017.1 GCA_020725705.1 Anaerolinea sp. | reverse complement strand
GCGAGAAGAAGCGCATCGCCATTGCCACCGTCCTTTCGATGGAGCCCGAAGTGCTGGTGCTGGACGAGCCGACGGCCGGCCTCGACCCGCGCGCCCGCCGCGGTCTCATCCACCTGCTGCGCGACCTGCCGATGACGATGCTCGTCTCCAGCCACGACCTGGCGATGGTGCGCGAACTCCTGCCGCGCATGGTCATCATGGACGAGGGCCGCATCGTCGCCGACGGCCCGACGGCCGAGTTGATGAAGGATGAGCAGTTGCTCGAAGCGCACGGGCTGGAGAAGATGTAGGGGGGTTCTCCTCATGACCGTTCGCGCCGTTGGGGGACTTCGGTCGGCTGGCTGCAGGGCAGCGCCTTCCCCACCTGGGCAGGCAACACGGTGCTGACCGGCCATGTCTGGAACGCTGACAACCCCCCCGGCATCTTTGCCTCCATCAAGAACCTGCGCTACGGCGACCGCATCTACATCCACGCCTTCGGGCAGACCTACGTCTACGAAGTGCGCGAAAACCGCCTGTTGAGCGGCCTGAGCGGGGCGGCGAGCGTCTTCCGGCACGAGGACTACGACTGGGTGACGCTGCTCACCTGCGAGGGCTACAGCGAGCGGGCCGACACCTATCTCTTCCGCCGCATGGTGCGGGCAGTGTTGGTGGAAGTCAAGTAGGACAAGTCTCTGACTTGTCCTACAATTGCCCAATGTGATAAAAAAAGACGGCCACCTGTGCGGTGACCGTCTTTTTTTTTCTGCTACAGCCCGGCGGCCTTGCGCAGCGCGTCGGCCTTGTCGGTGCGTTCCCAGGGGAACTCGACATCGTCGCGGCCGAAGTGACCGTAGGCGGCCGTCTTGCGATAGATGGGACGGCGCAGGTTCAGGTCGCGGATGATGGCGCCCGGGCGCAGGTCGAAGTGTTCGAGGATGAGTTTGCCGATCTTCTCGTCGGCGATTTTCCCGGTGCCGAAGGTCTCGACGTTGACCGAGAGCGGATGCGCCACGCCGATGGCGTAAGCCACCTGAATCTCGACCCGGTCGGCCAGCCCGGCCGCGACCACGTTCTTGGCGGCCCAGCGGGCGGCATAGGCGGCCGAACGGTCCACCTTGGTCGGGTCCTTGCCTGAGAAGGCACCGCCGCCGTGGCGGCCCATCCCGCCGTAGGTGTCCACGATAATCTTGCGGCCGGTCACGCCGGCGTCGCCCATCGGCCCGCCGATGACGAAGCGGCCGGT
>DYEN01000236.1 GCA_020725705.1 Anaerolinea sp. | reverse complement strand
GTCGGCTTCCAGCCGGGCGGCGCGCTTCAGCCCGTCGCGAAACTCGGCGGCGTCGATCACGATGTCGGCGTCCGGGTCCAGCCCGTAAGCCAGGCCGGAACGGCTGATGTAGGTCGACAGCGAGCGCGCCGAACGATCTGGCTGGAGCGCGTCGTTGAGCGCGTTGAGCGCCACCTTAAAGTCACGGTCGGCGCGCTTCTCGTCCAGCGACGGCCACAGCTCGGCCACGATCCGCTCTTTGGGCATCACCTGATGGCTGTCGTTCAGGCGGATGGTGATCAGGAACTGAAACAGGCGTTGGGCTTTCTCGCGCTTCCAGACGACCGGGGGCAGCGGTTCCCCGTCGATCCAGACGCGGAACAGACCGAGCGTCTGCACGCGCAGCGAGTCGCTCATCGTTCGTAGAATTCCTTGCGGGCGTGTGCCGCCGGCGCGGTTCAATCGCTTTCTAGTGTATCACGCTCCGGCGAACGCGCCCGCGAGCGAGGCAAAGCGCAGCCATAAAGCGGCTAAAGACAGCCGAAAAGCAGCAGGCGGTACCCGGCGGTCTCCGCTGCCCAACTCCTGCGCGTCCGACGCCGTTTTTCACATGGGCCGAGCAAGCTCGGCCCCTACATGTGGCGCCGTCCTTCACCCTCTAGCTCCGCCCATAGACCGGGATCGCCGCGCCGTGGATCGCGCGCGCCGCGTCCGAGCACAGAAAGAGAAACACATCCGCGATCGCTTCGGGGGCGACCCACTTGCTAAAATCAGCGTTGGGCCGCTCGGCGCGGTTCTCCGGCGTGTCGATCGTGCCGGGCAGCACGCAGTTGATGCGGATGCCCTCGTCGCGCAGTTCGGCGGCCATGCTCTCGGTCAGGCGGACGACGGCGCTCTTGCTGGCCGTGTAGGCGGCCACGTTCTTCGAGCCGCTCAGCGCGGCGCGCGCGGCGGTGTGCACGATCGCGCCCTGCCCCCGGCTGCGCATCGGCGGCACAACAGCCTGCGTCAGCACCAGCGCGGTCCGGGCGTTGAGGCTCAGCAGAAAATCCCACACGTCCAGCGACATATCCCCCGCCGCCGGTCCGGAGCGAAAACCGCCGACGGTGTTCGCCACCGCGTCGATCTGCCCGAAGCGATCCAGCGCGGCGCCGACAAGCCCCTGCGCCGACTCCGGCTGCATCAGGTCCACTGCATAGACCAGGAAGCGATCCGGGGCCGTTTCCAGTTCGGGGAAGATGCCCGACATGTCGTCTGTGGCACGGTCGGCCAGCAACACCCGAGCCCCGGCCTGATAGAAAGCGCGCGCCACGGCACGGCCCAGGT
>DYEN01000235.1 GCA_020725705.1 Anaerolinea sp. | reverse complement strand
TCAATCGCTTCCATCCAAAAAACTCCTCTTCTTGGGGCATCCCTGCCCACAAACCAAGATCTGATACGCCGCCAGCCACCAGAATTGTCAACGTGCGCCGCACAAAAGCGCGCCGGGGACAGCGTGTGGCGGCTGTCCCCGGCCGTTCAAGGTGAGCCAGGCACCTGGTGAGATTACATCATCCCATCCATGCCGCCACCGGCGGGCACGGGCGGCTCTTTCTCGGGCACATCGGTGATCAACGCCTCGGTGGTCAGCATCATCCCCGCGATGCTGGCGGCGTTCTCTAGCGCGCCGCGTGTCACCTTGGCCGGGTCGATGATGCCCGCCTTGATCATATCGACAAACTGGCCGGTCATCACGTCGAAGCCGATGTTCGGGTTGTTCTGCGCCTTCTGCTCGTTGATGACCTGCTGCTGGATCACAGCGCCATCGAGGCCCGCGTTCTGAACGATGCCGCGCATCGGCATCTGCAGCGCGCGGCGCACGATCTGGACACCGGTGTTCTCGTCGTCGGTCTCCAGCTTAAGATCGTCCAGCGCGTGCATCGCGTTGATGAGCGCCACACCACCGCCGGGAACAATCCCTTCTTCCACCGCCGCGCGGGTCGCGCTCAGCGCGTCCTCGACGCGATGCTTCTTTTCCTTCAGCTCAACTTCGGTCGCGGCGCCCACGCCGATCACGGCCACGCCGCCGCTCAGCTTCGCCAGGCGCTCCTGGAGCTTCTCGCGGTCATAGTCGCTGGTCGAGTTCTCGATCTCGATCCGGATCTGCTCGATCCGCGCGCGGATCTGGGCTTCGTCGCCCGCGCCGTCTACGATCGTGGTTTCGTTCTTGGTGGCCACCACCTTGCCGGCGCGGCCCAGGTCGTCGATCGTGACCGAATCCAGCTTGCGGCCCAGCTCTTCGGTGATCACCGTGCCGCCGGTCAGCACCGCGATGTCGCCCAGCATCGCCTTACGCCGGTCGCCAAAGCCCGGCGCCTTGACGGCCAGGACGTTGAGCATCCCGCGCAGCTTGTTGAGCACCAGCGTCGCCAGCGCCTCGCCGTCCACATCCTCGGCGATAATCACCAGCTCGCGCTTGCCGATCTGCAGCAGCTTCTCGAGGATCGGAACCAGATCCGCCGCCGCCGAGATTTTCTTGTCGTGGATCAGGATGTAAGCGTCTTCAATGACCGCTTCCATCGTGTCGGGGCTGGTAATGAAATAGGGCGAAATATAGCCGCGGTCGAACTGCATACCCTCGACATATTCCGTCTCGAATTCCAGCCCTTTGCTTTCCTCGACGGTGATTACGCCGTCCTTACCGACCTTGTCCATCACGTCCGCGATGAGCTGGCCGATCTCGCGGTCCTGGGCGCTGATGGCCGCGACCGAGGCGATCTCTTCCTTGGTGTTAATCTCGATCGCCATGTCGCTGATCGCCTTCGAGACGCGCTCCGCCGCCGCATCCAGTCCGCGCTTGAGCAGCATCGGGTTGGCGCCCGCCGCCAGGTTGCGCAGGCCATCGGTCACCATGGCGTGGGCCAGCACGGTGGCGGGGGTGGTGCCGTCGCCGGCGATGTCATTGGTCTTGGTCGCCGCTTCTTTCAGAAGCTGGGCACCCATGTTCTCATAGGGGTCCTGAAGCTCGATTTCCTTCGCCACCGACACGCCGTCGTGGGTAATGGTCGGCGCGCCGAATTTCTTGTCGATGGCTACGTTGCGGCCTTTGGGGCCAAGCGTCGTCATCACAGCCCTGGCGAGCGTATCAATCCCGGACTTCAGGCTGGTGCGCGCTTCTTGATCGAAAACGAGTTGCTTGGGCATGGGTCAATTTACTCCTCTGCTGTGTAACTGGTCGCTCGCATTTGCGATGGTTAACACCGTCAGACAACCGTCCGGTGCGTGCGGACAGGTGGGGCACTTTGCGCACCGTGCGGCCCCGAGGTGAGGCTCACAGCGCACGTTTTGATCATTACCCCAGTTGTGTAAGAAACACATATAAACCGCATCAGAAGTCTGCAAGATTAGCAGTCTCCCAGGGCGATTGCTAATTCTAAGCGCAAAATTAGCACTGTCAAGGGGACTCTGCTAGGGTTCCGGGCCGGTTGCGAGAAGATAGCGTCCTAGTGCAGAATTACGTATGTTGGCTGAAAGCATCCAATACACTTTGATGGGGTGGAGGAAGTAATTCACATGATTAGCTCTCTCGAATTCGAGACCAAGCTGGCCCGCCTGCGCGCCCTGATGGAAGAGCAGGGCGTCGACACGCTGTGGTTGCGCCGCGTGGAGAACGTAAGCTGGATCACAGGCGGCGCCGAGGTCGCCATCGATACCGCGTCTCCCTTCGGCGCGGCGAGTGTGGTCGTCACCCAGGACCGCTGCGAGCTGTGGACGACCACGATCGAGGCGCCCCGGCTGCGCGCCGAAGACCGCCTGGACACGCGCGGCTTCACGCTCCGCATCGACCCCTGGCACGCGCCCACCGAGCGCCCGGCCGGCGCCGTGCTGGGGGTGGATTTTCCACGGCCCGACGCGCGCGATCTGAGCAACGCGCTCACCCGTCTGCGCGCGCGGCTGCTGCCCGCCGAACAGGATCGCTTCAGGACGCTGGCGGTCAACTGCGCCGAGGCGATGCAGCGCGCGGCGAACCGTCTGACGCCCGGCACCAGCGAAACGGAAGCTGCCGCGGCGCTGTGCTACGAGACGCGCCGCTTCAATATTACCCCAACCGTCCTGCTGGTCGCTGCGGATGAGCGCGTGTACACCGTGCGGCATCCCCTGCCCACCAACCGGATCATCGACCGCTACGCCATGCTGGTGCTCTGCGGGCGCCAGCACGGGCTGGTCTGTTCGCTGACGCGGCTGGTGCACTTTGGACCGCTGCCCGGTGAGCTGCGTCGCAAAATGGACGCCTGCGCCTATGTCGACGCCGCCATGATCGCTGCCTCGCAGCCCGGCGCGACCCTGGCAGATATCTTCCGCGTCGCGCAGGAAGCCTACGCGCGCGTTGGGTTCGACGGCGAGTGGCAGTTCCATCACCAGGGCGGCGTGGCGGGCTATACCCCGCGCGAAGTCCTTGCCACACCCGGCGAGACGTTCACGCTTGAGGAAGGCATGGTCTGCGCCTGGAACCCGTCGATCTCCGGCACCAAGAGCGAAGATTCCGTGCTGGTCCGCCCGGCGGGGCAGATGCCCGAAGTGCTGACCGCCATGTATGGCTGGCCCTCGCGGGATGTCAGCGTCGGGGGGAACTTCGTCGCGCGGCCTCTGATCCTGGAAGCCGGCTAGCAACGCGACGCCCGGCACACAAGCCAACAGCCCCTGGCATGCCGGGGGCTGTTGTGCGTTACAGGTGATTCAGGTGGCTAGACCGGCAGCATCCAGCTAAACCTTCAACTCGTTGGCCCACTCGTCGATCTCACGGTTGATTTCTTCGCGCGTCTTGCCGTAGCGCTCTTGAAGTTTCCCCTCGAGAATCAGGCGGCGGCCCTGGATTTCTTTCATGTCGTCGTCGGTCAGGCGGCCCCAGCGGCGCTGGACCTCGCCCTGAAACTGCTTCCAGTTGCCTTCAATCTTGTCCCACAGCGGATCAGCCATTGAACCTGTCTCCTTCATCTCACTGACAATACACTTCACTGACAATACACTGCTCGAACCTGCCGGCTGGTGCCGGCCTCGTAGTCTACGTTCAGAGGCTATTGCTCAGGCGTAGTCATGTCTGTCCTGAACCGAGCCGTCCGTCTTGTGCACGACCAGGCGACCCTTGCGCCGCTGCGCCATCGCCCGCGCGCGTGCCACAGCATCTTCCTTGCGGTCGTAGACGCGGGCAGGGCGCTGCGCGTCTTCGCTGCGGACCGCCCAACCGCGTGCATGTGGCTCGACGTGCACGCGCTCAGGATGACCGGCCTCGCCGTGGTTGCGCGCCCACTCGCGCGCCCGGCTCTGCGCGATCGCGATGGCACGCCCTTCCTCGTAGCCCTCTTCCAGCAGCGAGTTGGCGATCTCAATCGCCTTGTTGCGCATGGCAGCGGGCATGTTCTTCATGGATGCGGGATAGTCTGTCTTGCTCCAAGGCATCGCTTTCCTCCACCGGCAGCCAGAAGTTGCGCGCCGGCTTGCCTGCTCCATAATCACTGTGGTCCAGTTTACGCATTTCATCTGCCCGGCACATGAAGCACGTGGCGGGTTTTGGCATAGGCCACCTGGTTGAAAGGGTCGCGCCGTCCGGTGGGGAGATGGGAGGCTGAGCGCAGAGTAATGACCTGGAAGCAGGCCGAAACAGCACCACAAACGTCCGTATGATGAGAAGAGTCAATCGACACCTGCAGAGACAAGTTTTCTGCTAACGAAAGGACGTGCGGACATGCAGCGCGCAAGACCGTGGATTACTCTGACGCTAACCCTCACGCTGCTGGTCGTGAGCTTGCTGGCGCCCGGAAACGACGCGCCCCGTCCGGCGGCAGCGCAGCCGTCGGGCGAGCCGCTGATCATCCTCAAGAACGGTGACCTGTGGTCCTGGACGCCGGGCAGCCCTGCACCGGCGCAGCTGACCACCTGGGGCTATATCACACAGCCCGCGCTCGCGCCGGGGGGCGGGCGCGTGGCCTACAACGCTTGGGCGAGCGTGGCGGTAGAGGCCGTGACCCAGGGCCAGCCGGTCGGGGGGGTGATCCCCAGCAATATCGCCGTGCTCGATCTGGCCACCGGCCAGTCGCGCACCGTCGCCGAGCAGCCCGCGGGCGCCGCCCTGGGCGCTGACGGCACGTGGCAGAACGCGATCATGCGCGGCAAACCGGCCTGGTCGCCGGATGGGACGCGCCTGGTGTGGAGCGAGGTCAACGCCGCCGACCTGACCTACCGGCTGGTCGTGCACGACCTGACCACCAACACATCGACCGTCATCGCCGACAATCTGCCGGGTCCCTACGCCGACGCCGGGAACGTCCCGCTCCACGAAGTGCAGTGGGGCCAGGTAGGCATCAGCCTGCACAACCCCGGCACACTCAACCCCGAAAGCGGCGAGTTCGAAGAGCACCTGACTCTGTTCGACCCGGCCGGGGCGCAACTGGCCTCGTACGTGATCGGCAGTTCCAGCACCGAGTTCAGCCTGCTGCACGCCTGGATGGTGTACGAGGGGCGCGAGTACATCGGGCTGCTGTACCCGTCGGGCAAGCAGTTCCTGCTCGACCCGCTGACCG
>DYEN01000234.1 GCA_020725705.1 Anaerolinea sp. | reverse complement strand
CACACGTCCGATTCGCTCGCGGGGGACCTGCCGGGAGGCGTGCGCGGCGCGGGCACGGGTTACGGCGCGGTGGTGTCGGGCGCGCTGTTCAGCCGGTAGCCGCGCCCCCGGACGGTGGAGATATACTTTGGGCGGGCGGGGTCGGGTTCCAGCTTGGCGCGCAGGCGGCTGACCAGCTTTTCAATGCGCGCGTCATCGACCTCGCCCAGATATTCCTGCCCCCAGACGCTTTCGACGATCTGATACTTATCACAGATTTTATCCATGCGCCCGTACAGCAGCAGCAGCCGGTACTCCAGATCGGTGAGCGGCTCGGTCATTTTCCCCTCGACCCAGACGGTTCCGGCGTCGAGATCGACCCGCACCCCTTCCGGCGCGCTCCGCTGGACCAGCGCCTGGCGGCGCGCGTAGTGCTCCAGCAGGCGGGCAAAGAGGCGCTCGCCGTGTTCGTCGCGCACGATCAGCCCCAGTGCTTCCAGCTCGCGTCGCTGGTCGTTCTGGAGCGCGTCCATGCCGTGAACCGCCGCGGTCACGGCGATGTTGCGTGCCGGTGCGGGAAGCTGAGACCAGAGCTTGTTCAGCTCGGCGCGCACCAGGCGGTGGTTTTGCAGTTCATCGGCGGCCATACTGAACGCCTGCGCGGTGTACGAGGCGGGCGCGCCCGACTCGATCTGCATCACCACGTGCGCCACCGCCTTGATCAACCCCGGATGCCCCCCGGCTTGCTCCAGAATAAAACTGCGCTCGAGAGGCTCGAGCGTGTCGTTGGCGCTGCGGAAGATATCGCCGGCCAGCGCGGTGGCGTCGTCGGGGGATAGCGGTTGGAGCATATATTTGTGCGCGGCGAACAGCTCGATGAACTCGGCCAGATCGTCGCCGCCACCCGCCGCCGACAGCGGACGGACGGTCGCCGTGACGTAGTTCAGGCGCGGGCCGTATTTGTCTTTGATGGCGCGCAGGTTCAGGAACACGCGCTCGTCAAGTCCGGTCAGCACGGCGTCGAACTCGTCCAGCAACAGTATCACGTCGCGGTTGTGCTCGTCATCCATCAGCGCGACGATCGCGTTGTTGAAGGCCAGCGGGATGGCAAACGACCCGGCCCCTTCAACCACGCGCCCGTAGAAAGCCGCGATGGTGCTGTGCAGCGCGTCAGAAGCGCCCACACTTCGCAGAGTTTCCAGCAACGCGCGCAGGATCACCTCGTAGAACCCCTGCGGCGTCATCTCCAGCATCCGGTTGCAGTCCACATAGACGAAGATCGCTCGGCGCCCGGTCTGCTGGCGGTACTGCTCGCTGTGAAGTGGATCGGCCAGATAGCGCAGCAGGGTAGATTTGCCGAAGTTGCTGAGTCCGATCACGGCGACCGGCTGGCCCCGACCCAGCACCTCGCGGATCGCGGCTGCGTCGGCAGAGCGGTAGATCGATGTGGCGGGTATCTGAACCATAACGGGTGCGATCGTATTCCGGATTCGATAGCGGATATGCCGTAGGGACACAGGCGGCGTCCCTACGGCAGGTAGATGTCCGGCGTGTGAGTCCGGGCGGCACGGCCCGGAGTCGATCAGGCGGCAGTGCGCAGCTTACGCGCGATGAACACCACCGCCACCAGCCCGGCCGCGGCGATGGCGAGCACCGTCAGGCCGCTGCCACCTTCCAGCCCGGTTGTCGCGCCGAAGTCCGACAGCAGGCCATAGCGCTCCAGCGTGGCGGTCAGGTCCGGTCCGGTCGTTGGCGAAGCCGTGGCTTCCGGCGTGGGCGTGCCAATCGCTTCGGGCGATACGGTCAGCGTCGCGATCGCGGTCTGCGTCCGGAAGATCGAGTCGTCGGGCGTCGCGGTCGGCGGCACGCCAACGGTGAAGGTCACGCGGCCCGTCACCGGAACGGTGACCATAATGACCAGTTCCTCGGTGCGCGGGATCAGCGCCTTGATGCTTTCGGGCAGGCTATCGTAGTCGATCACCAGCCAGTAGATGCCGGGGTCCAGGTCTTCGAACTGGAACTGGCCTTCCAGGTCCGTCTCGGTGAAGGTGATGAACGTATCGCCGCCACCGGGAATCGGCGTGGGCGACGGCGCCCCAAGCTGAACCAGGCGAATCCCGCCACGGTCCTGCACGCGCGGCAGCGCGCCCTGGCTCTCGCTTTCGGACGTGTTGCCCGTCAGGCGCAGCGTGTAGGGGCCGGGGCCGGAGACGCTGCTGACCTGGATGGTGTAGATCCCGTCCTGGGGCAGCGTGTAGCCGCTGATCATCGCGTTCAGTTCTTCGCCGCTGTCATCGTCATCGGTCAAGGGCTGCTGGTTGGGGCCGAGCAGGACGAGGAACATGTCCATCTGCGCCGGGTTTCCGGCGATCGCCTCGATGGTGACCACGTCACCGGCCCGTCCCTCGAACCGCCACAGGTCCACCGCCTCGCGCTCCAGCGTGTCGTTGACCGTATCTCCGTAGGCCAGCGTCTGCGGCGTGCCGGGCTGCGGCGTCGAGCCGGGGTTCGGTTGCGACGCGCCGGAGACGGCGAATTCGTCCGCTGGGTTGAAGATCCCGTCGCCATCGTCGCGATAGAGCCGCAGAATGACGCCGCCAAAGATGTTGCCCGCCTCATCGATCACCTGACCACTGAACGAGCGAGCCTGGATGGCGGTTGCGGTCAGGTTCGCGTTGCCCACAGCCTGGGTCTGGGTCAGCACGAAGGCGGTGGCGATCAGGTCAGCCTCGGCGGTGGCGGTGGCCGCCGCGTCGAGCGCGGCCTGCGTCTGCCGCTGGATTTCCTGCTGGAGGGCGGCTTCCTGCGTCTGGGTCGAGTAGAACTCGAAAGTCGCGATCGCTTCCTGGCTGGCCGTGGCCGCGATAGAGAGGGCTTCCAGCGTCGCCTGGTAGGCTTCCTGCGTGCGCGTTGCATCCGCGAAGGTCGTGGCGTTCATGGCGACGATGGCGGTGCTGGTTCTCTCGTTGGGGCTTGGCTCGTTGCTGCCTTGCAGCGCCCACCACACCAGCACGGCCACGATCCCGACAACCAGCAGCACCAACAGCGCACCGACGATCTTGAAGGTCCGGCTGACGCCACCCCCTGGCTCTTCGTCGAAGTCGGGAAGCGTTAAATCCTCCTCGAACGGTGGCATTTCGTCAAGTTCGCTGAGATCTTCCAGGTCTTCGAAGCCCATAATTTCCTCCGCGTTAGGTGCACGTGAGGGTGCTGCGGTGGCCCCCTATCACGAGGCTAGCCAAATAATTCGAGATTGGCGAGCGGGACGGTAACCATACGTCCACCGCTGACGCGCACACGCGCGCAAGGCACACGCAGCCCGCTCTCGACGATCTGCGGTGTTTCCGGCAGTTCGCTCACTTCGCCGGTCAGCCCCTGCCAGGGCGCGCGCGTCAGGCGAACACGGGCGCCGACCGTCAGCCGGTCATGCAGCGATGGCGCGGCGGGCATGGTGCCCCCCGATGGCAGCGGAATCATGATCTCGGGCCGGTTTGGAGACCAGGGATCAGGAACTGCCGCGTCGAATGCCGCCTGTCGCCCCATGTTACTCTGCAAAAGCCGATAGATCAATTCAGTAGGCTGGATGTATCCGAAACCTTCCGTTAACAATACTGGGAATGTAAGCCCCAGCGCAAATTCGCGCAAGTTCGAGGGCATGCTCGGCGCCACCACGCCCGCCAGTTCCTGCTGTTGGGCGACGAGCAAATCCCCCCGTGTCAGCGGCTGCGGGCTGAGAACGACGACGTTTCGATAGTCGGAGATGCGCGTGTCGAGCTTGCTAAGCCCGGCGAAACCGTCCGGCGGAAGCTCGCGCAGGGTGGCGAAAGCATAGCCGCCGTTGCCCCACACGCACTGGATCAGCGCCCCGATGCCGGTGATCTGGACGGCGTGCGGCTCGACCGCCGTGATCTCGCCGGGGATCTTGGCGAGCACTTCTACCGCGGTTTCGCTGACTTGCAGCACAATACGCGCCCCATCCAGGCGCACCACGATCCCGCTGGCCGGTGCGTTGAGCGTTCGCGCGCGTCGCCCGCGCCCGCGCTGGGCCAACGGCTGCCCGGCGGTCACATGATCGCCCTCGCCGACCTCGATCCAGCCTGCGGCGCGCGCGGTGTCGCGCGTGTCGAAATAGTCGGCCACGTCGATGATCCGGTAATCGCGCAACATGTCGCCCTGCAGCACAACGTGCACCGCCTCGACGGGTGTGCCGCTAGGGGTTGCCGTGGTGCGGGGAACGGCGTGAGGGGGCAGCCGCCGCTCGCGAACGATGCGCGCCAGGCCCTTCACCACGCGCGTGTCAGGATAGTACGGCATAGACGCTCTCCTCGGGCGGTGGGGCGCTGTGCATAGGGGATGTGGCGCGCTCCAGGGCAGCCGCCACGTTCTGCCCGCCCATCGCCGCCTGCCAGCGTGTCAGACGGGCCGCGCGGTCCCGCGGGCGCGGCAGGGCCAGCGGGCGCCCGCGCGCGTCGAAAATGATCCCGGCGGCGCCTGCAATCACGCGCTGGCGGATGCGACCCTTGCCGCCGATCGACAATCCGCCGCGCAGCCGGACGGTCACCCGTGCCGCGACCCCGGGCAGCACCGGGGCCATCCATACCTCGCCGCCCTTAACCGTGTGGTTGATGGTGGGGCCGGCGTCCGGCTGGACCTGCACGTGCATCGCCGGCCGGCCATAGCGTACCCGCCCGGACGGGCTGAAGGCCGTTCCCAGGCGCAGCAGCCCGCCCGTTTCCAGCACCTGGACCGTGATCAACGGCTTAAGATAGGCGATTACTCCCGCTGCTGGCAGCAGGTTGGCCGGGTCGATCTGCAAATCGGTCACGCCTTCGGGCTGGATCGCGTCGAGAAGCAGCATGGCACAGATGCCCGGATGCTGCGCCTCGGTCAGGATGGCGCCCGCACCGATAATCGGATCGAACGCGGGCAGCTTCCCATCCGACGTGACACCCCAATCCGCCCGCGACTCCGTCACAAGCTGGCGCACGATCGCCCGCGCCAACGCCTGCTCGATCATCAGGTCTTCCGGCGTGCCAGGAATGGTGCCGGGGCGCAGCGCCTTGTTGTGCGCGTAGTCCCACAGCGTGTCGGGCGTGGTCTCGAACGGCAGCCACTCCATCACGCGCTGAGGGCCGACTGCCGCCAGCGCGCTGGGGAAATGCTCGCCCACACCCAGATCGGTGCGAATGGTATAGTGCGGCTCGCCGCCCACGCCCGCCACAATCAGGCTGTTGGCGCTGCCCACGTCCACGATTAGCGGCCCGGCGATCCCGCGTCGGCGCGGCAGTGTGTTGAGATAGCGCACCGTGCTGATATAGCCCTGCGAGGTTGGCACCACGCCGACCTGGCTCTGCCGCCCGACTTCCGCAAATCCCCCGGCCGTCCGGCTGCGATAGTCGTCGTAGACCAGCGCCAGCTCAATCTGCGCCGGGAAAAGCTGCTCGTCAGACAGCGAAGGACGCACGTTCTTGGCGATGAAGACGCTGGTGTATGGCTCCAGCATCAACTTCACCTGACCGCGCAGCCGGTGGTTGCCCGCGAACAGCACCGCCGGGACGCTCCCGCGCCCGATCAGCGCCAGCGCGTCGCGCACACGGTCGACCAGAGCCAGCAGCACCGATTCGGCGCCGTCGTCCGTCCCACCCACAATCACGATCAGGTCCGGCTCGCCGCGCAGGATGGCGTTGATCTGCTCTTCTTCGCTGCGCGTATCGTCCGGGCTGAGCAT
>DYEN01000233.1 GCA_020725705.1 Anaerolinea sp. | reverse complement strand
CGGGGAACCGCCGCTCGCCTTTCCACAGATCGCACCCCTCATGGCTGTGCCCCGCCGCGTCGCCGCGCCGCAATCGCCCGGCCCTCTTCCAGCGCCGCGCTAATCGACTCACTGCCGCGTACCTTGCTCTGAATCTGCCCCACCTGCGCGCCGATCTGGTCCTGAAGCTGGTCGACCTGCTGGCCGACCTCTTCGCCGACGCGCGCCGGGAGACGGGTCACCTGCTGCGCGGCGCGCTCGGCCCTGTGCACGATCACCCGCCCCTTCTGGCGGATCTCCTGGCGCAGCGCCCGCCCGCTGCGCGGGCTGAGCCAGGCTGCGATCGGCGCGCTCAGGAACAGGCCAAGCAGCAGCCCGCCCAGGAAGCTCCGCGCCTCGCCATCATCATACTTCCCCATCGGTCATCTCCTCGTCAGCGCCTGTCCTTCGGCCCGCGCATGGCACGCCGAATGCCGAGCAACTCACGCAGAATCGCGCCCGCCGCCGCGGTCAGCGCGGTGAAGCGCACCACCGGTTCGACCAGGTTTTGGCTCATAAACTGTGCCGTCCCGCGCACGGTTGACACCGTCTCGTTGGCGTTATCAACAATGGGCGTCACCTCGTTTTGCAGCAGGTTGATCAGCGCGGCGAGCTGCACGACCAGCACGATCAGTGCGATGCCCATCAGCATCCCTTCCAGCGCCAGCACGATGATGAAAATATCGCGGATCAGCCCCACCCAGTTCGCCGCGTCCTGAGGGTCGGCCAACAGCGCGATCGCGACCGCCGCCACGAGGCCCACCACAAACACGACCACCAGGGCGATCAGGCCTGCCAACACCCAGAAATACCACTTGCGTCCCCCGCGCGGCTCGGTATCGCCCTGGTAATTGACTTCGGGCAGCGCTCGCTGTGTATCGGCCATATGGGTTACACCCCCTCAACTGCCAGCTCAGATCAGTTCCCTACAACTATAGGTTAGCGAATCGGATCGCGAATGCCACTTTCACGGCGGCGGGC
Source organism: Anaerolinea sp. (assembly GCA_020725705.1). Taxonomy (GTDB): domain Bacteria; phylum Chloroflexota; class Anaerolineae; order Aggregatilineales; family Aggregatilineaceae; genus DYGX01. The sequence goes on along the minus strand of DYEN01000233.1, from coordinate 283 downwards.
GACGGCCCGCCGAGCGCGTCAGCAGGCGCGCGACGACCAGCGCCAGCCACGCCCCAACCGTCGCCGGCAGCATGTGCAGCGACCCGATGTCCAGCAGAGTCAGGTCGAACAGCTCGCCCAGCGCGTGCCCCAGCCCGAAGCCCAGCCATGCTGCCAGCAGAAACAACGCCAGCCGGCGCGCGTCCCCCCCGCTGACCAGGTGGAAGGCCGCCCCATACAGCGTCGCCAGGATGAAGCTGAAGATAATCGTCGGACCGGGCATGCGGTCTCGGTTAACCTGTAT
>DYEN01000232.1 GCA_020725705.1 Anaerolinea sp. | reverse complement strand
TGCACTCGTGGACCGGCGAAGACGACGAAAGCTGAGCGCGGCGGCCACGATGCAGTCTCAACCGGCTCACCTCACCGACGATCTCGACCGCGTGTTCAACGCGGCACAGGAAGAAGCCGCACGCCGGCACGGCGTGTACATCGACGTCGAACACCTGGCGCTGGCGCTGCTGGCGCAGACGGACGGCCCGGCGCGCGCTATTCTGGTGCAAAGCGGCGCGGACAGCGCCACGCTCTACAAGCGGATCGCGGATGCGGTCGGGGTCGAGCGCCCAACGCCCGCCCCCGTGAACACCCTCAGCCGGGCGGCCGGCCAGGCATTCGCTCAGGCCGCCCTTGTGGCGCGCTCGCTGGATCAGAGTATGGTCAACAGCGGTCATCTGCTGGTTGCGCTGCTGGAGCACGGCGACGGCGTTGTGCAAGAGGTGCTGGCCGCGTCCCCGCTCAGCGCCGAGGCCGCGCGCGACTACCTGCGCGCCCATCCCGACGCCGGTCGCCCCGTCGGGCCGCCGGCCCGATCGGCCCCATCCCCGGCACAGGAGCAGGTCGAGTACGTGCTGATCCCCACCCGTGCCCGCCGCGCGTCGCAAACCCGCAGCGGTGGCTGGCTGAACCGCATCGGGCGTTGGCCGCTGATCCTGGGCGGGGTGGCGGCCCTGCTGGCCTATCTGGCGTTCGCCCTGCCCGGCAGCGATTTGACGACCTTTATCATCGTCCTGCTCGGCTGGGTCTTTTCGGTGACCCTGCACGAGTTCTCGCACGCGATCGTCGCCTATTGGGGCGGCGATCACACCGTCAAAGACAAGGGATATCTGTCGTTCAACCCGCTCAAATTCACCCACCCCATGCTGAGCATCGGGCTGCCGCTGCTGTTCCTGGCGATGGGCGGGATCGGCCTGCCCGGCGGCGCAGTCTACATCGAGCGGCATCGCCTGCGCAACAAGTGGTGGGGCGCGGCCGTCTCAGCCGCCGGCCCGCTGGCCAACCTGATCCTGGCGGTGGTGTTGGCGGCGCCCTTCCTGCTCGGCAAGGTGGACGCGCGCCTGATCTACTGGAGCCTGCAAGGGATGCCCGTCGAAGACGGCGGCCTCTGGACGAACGCCACGCTGTGGACCGCGGCGGCCTTTCTGGCGATGTTGCAGGTGACCGCCGTGTTCTTCAACTTGATCCCGCTGCCGCCGCTGGACGGCTTCGGGATCATCGAACCGTTCCTCGATCAGCGCATGCGCCATCAGCTTCGCCAGTTGGGCGCCTACAGCCTGATGCTGATCTTTGTGGCGCTGTGGTTCATCCCGCCGGTTGCCAGCAGCTTCTGGAACACGATCTTCAGCGTGACGGATGCGCTGCATATTCCCGGCTGGCTGATCAACGAGGGGTTTCGTAATTTCATGTTCTGGGTCCCGCGCTGACCGACGCGCGGTTTACAGGCTTGTCGTGAGGAGAAAGAAGGAGTGCCCCGTTTCGTCACCGTTGCCAAGACGGCCGACATCGGCCCTGGCGAGCGCGACGTATTCGAAGTTGAGGACTACTGGATCGCAGTGTTTAACGTGGGTGGGCAATATTATGCCATCGAAGACGTGTGCACTCACGATGACGGGCCGCTGGCCGAGGGCGAGCTGTACGGCTACGAGATCGAGTGCCCGCGGCACGGCGCGCGCTTCGATATCCGCACCGGAGCAGTGCTGCGTCTGCCCGCCGTCGTGCCGGTCAAATGGTTCCCCACGCGAGTAGAAAACGACGAAATTCAGGTGGGGCTGGACGACTGAGCGAACGGCGCTATGATAGAGCGCAGCGGGACGCCGGGCGCGCGCTGAGCCTGCCCGGCACTCGCCAAGCCTGGTCATGGTGGGGCTTCGAGGGGAGAGCCGATGCGCGTCGCCCGGTCCAGTCGCGCCCGCGCGGGCTGCGTGACGACCTGCTTCGTTCGTCTGGTAGCCGTCTTGCTGCTGGGCGGGTTGGCGGCCGTGGTGATCTTCACCGTCGTCATGGTCCGCACCGAGCGGCTCGCGCCGAATCTGGTCGGCGACCTGGCCAACGCCCGCAGCAGCCAGCGCATGGCCTACGGCCCGGTCATGCCGCTGATCGGCGGCGCAGGCGAGGAAGGGCTGCTGGTCTTCACCGCCCGCGACGAGGCGTCCCCCCTGGCGCTGAGCTATCTGGACGGCGACCCGCTGGCCGTCCGCTGGGACAGCGCGGCGCTCGACAGCGCCAGCATCCGCACACCGCCGGTGATCGACGCGGACGTAGCCTACCTGCGCGACGGTGAGCGCCTGCTGGCCCTGAACCTGCCGGACGGCAGCCGCCGCTGGACGGCCGAGCTGGGCGCCGTCATCCCAGACGGATGCGCAAGCTGCATCCAGCCGTTGGAAGGCGCGGTCGCGGTGTTGACCGCCGACAGCATGCTGCGCGTGCTTGGCGCCGAAAATGGCGCTCCGCTGTGGCAAACGGCGCTGGACACCACCCCGCGCGAACTGCATGTCATCGCCGGGAATCCCGCCGTCGTGACCAGCGTGCCCGAAACCGACAACACCGCGCTGCTGATCTTCGACGCAGCCGAGGGAAGTCTGCTGCGGCGCATCCAGCCGCGCTGTGAGGCCGACGGCACGGTCGAGACGCCGACCCCCGACTCGCCGGTGCTCTACGATCCGTCCGCGCGGGCGATCTATTTCCTGTTCGGGTTCGAACAGCAGGGCTGCGCCCAGCGTTGGGCCGCCACAACCGGCGAGATGGTCTGGTCGAGCGCGGTCCCGCTCAGCGCCGTCCCCTGGCCGCGCGCCTGGCGCACCGATGGCCCGCTACTCAGCGGTGGCACGATCTATCTGGCGGGCGAGAACGGCACATCCCTGCTGGCGATTGACACGCGGGACGGCTCCGTGCAAGTGATGTACCGGACCGGGGCCTATGCGCTCGACCCGTGGGTGCGAGACGGCGGTATGCTGCTTGTCCACGCCGAGCATCTGGACGACGTAGAGAGCGACGAACTGTGGGGTATCGACCTGACGACGGGCGAGCGGCGCTGGCGCTACCCGATCGCCCTCAGCACCAGCAGTTGGGCGGCACACCGCGCGGCGCGCGGCTTCGTCGTATGCCAACTGCTGTCGAACCCGCCCCGCCTGCAGGTTGACATCCTGGACCCGGAGCGCGGTGTCCCCTTGCGGCGCCACACCCTTCCGGTGGGCAGCACCGCCTGGACCGGCACCGCCTGGACGGATAGCATCGCCTGGCTGACCATCGGCGCGCTGTACGCCGTCGATCTGCATACCGGCATCCCGGCTCAGGTCTGGCCGCTGCCGGAGCAGGAACACTCCCCCCAATGAGAGACAAGGAGCAGACCATGTCCCCCTCGACAGCCTTTGCCCGGCGCATCCTGGCGGCTGCGGCCGGCACGGCGTTGTTCGCGCTGGTTGTGGCGGCTGCGGCCCTGATCGTGGCCGTCCAGCCAGCCGAACCGCCCGAATGGCCGCCCACTTTGACACCCAGTCCGGTCCCGAACGGCGCGATGTGGTCTATCGGCACGGGTGGGTTCGACGAGCATCCCTACGTCGAGTGGGTCGCGATCTACCCCGACTCGACCCTGTGGAACATCCTGGGCGCGCCATCGCTGCGCTTTACCGATCACGCGCCTGAGCGACAGGAGCGCCCGCGCAGCTTCGAGATCGGTTTCTACAAGTACGGCCCAACCTGGTACACGCGCAACCCGATCGTGGAGTTCTGGCTAGGCGGGCCGGAGCACGGCGGCGGTTCGCTCTCGATCATCGGTAACGACGGTTCGGGCGGCCAGCTTGAGGTGCGCAACCCCAGCGACACCGAGCAGATCGCGCTCGATTACCGCGACCCGGATCAGCCTACCCTGCGCAGCACACACCCGACCCAACCGATGCGCATCGTCAGCCGCACTGGGATCGTCTCGGAGAACCGGCATACGTTCGCCGACGGGGTGGCCGTCCCGCCGTCCAGCGGGCGCAGCGGGCAGGTGCGCGATGGTGGCTGGGATAGGGGCACGTTGACCGTGCCCGCCACAGCGATCAGCCGTCACAGCCTGGTGATCATCACTCCTATCAGCGAGCCGCGCGGGCGCTGGTGGGTCGATGCGATCGAGCCGGGGGAATCATTCACCGTGCGCAGCAGCGCGCCGGACGAAGATATGGACTTCAACTGGCTGCTGATCGACACCGATTGAACCGCTTTACCCACCGAGGAGCGCCGACCGATGACTCTCTTTCGCTACCATCCCGCCGTGTTGGAGCGTTTCCCTGCCATCGTCGGGGGTGTGATCCTGGCGCGGGACCTGCACAATGGCCCGACCCCGCCGGGCCTGCGCGACGCCTTTGCCGCCGAGCAGCGCGCCGTGCTC
>DYEN01000016.1 GCA_020725705.1 Anaerolinea sp. | reverse complement strand
TCCCATACTGCGAGAAGCTCCATCTTGCGAACTCCTGACCTGTGCCCCACCCCGGCGAGCGCTGTCCGGCTTTTTAGCGCCGCGCCAGTGCAGTTGCCACGCGCAGCCCGTTTGCGATACGCTCAATAATAACCGATCGCAAGAGCAAAGGGCACACGATGCGCTACGAGGACGACGACGCGCAGTACGAGTACGACGACTCCGGCGAATATGACGACGAATACGACGACAGCGTCGATCCTGCGGTTTACAGTGACCCCGCAGCCTACTACGCGCCTGCCGTTCGCAAGCGCGGTGAGGTCGTGCCGCAGGGGGGCGTCGCTGCGCGCCGCGCGATCGATTGGGGAACAACGGGCAGCATCGTCGCAGTTATTCTTCTGACCCTGCTGTACGTCCTCTCCCCCATCGACGCCATTCCGGACCTTATCCCCGTGGCCGGGCAGGCCGACGATGTCGCCGCGGTCACCGCCGGAACGGCAACTGCGGGTTTCCTGGCCTTCTTGCGTATCGTCTTACGCGCCATGCTGGCCTCGCGCATCGGGCGCAAGGGCTGCGTGATCCTGGCCGCCGTGCTGGGCATCGTCGGCGTGCTGGCGTTCGTGGGCCTGCTGTCGCTGGTGAACGCGATCTTCTAACCGGCTGCCCGCGCTATCCTACAACCGCGTCCTCGCACGAGGGAAGCTCGGCGCTGTCCAGCGGCCAATCGCGCCCGTAGAACGCCAGATACTCGGCCAGATGCGCTTTCCAATAGGTTTCTTCGTGCCCGCCGGTCGGGTGAATGATAACTTCGTGCGCCACGTCCCTGGCCTGAAGCGTCTGCGCCATGCGCTCAACCATGGTGATCACGTAATCGTCGGCGGCGCTGTCGATCCAGATGCGCGGGGCGGACTTGCTCAGACCGGCCTGCGTCGCCAGGTCGAGCGGATTCGTCTCCGCCACAGCATTATCCGGATCGAAGAACGGGCTGTGCCCACCCACGGCGGCAAACAGATCCGGGTGGCGCAGCGCGATGCTGAACGCCCAGAAACCACCACGCGAGATGCCGCCGATGGCGCGGCCATCGCGCGCCGACCAAAGGCAGTAGCCGGTTTCGAAACGTTCCAGCGCCGGGATCAGCTCGTTCAGAAGAAAGCCTTCATAGGACTGCGCAACCGGCTGGTTGTTCAGCTCCGACAGGACATCGCCATCGGGCATAACCAGCACCATCGGGGGTAGCACGCCGCTCTTGATGCCCTTGTCCATCGTCTCGACCACGCCCAGATCGAGCCACATCCGCTCGTCGTAGCCGGTCCCGTGCAGCAGGATAACATAAGGGTAGCGGCGCCAGCTCTCATAAAAACAGGGCGGCAGGTACATCACAAAGGGCACATCGCCGCCGGTGATGGCGCTGTAGACCGAATCTTCAATCACCCGCCCGGACGACTCGCGGCAGCCAAACGGTGTGGCCGTTGGCAGCGGCGTGGGAATCGGTGTAGGTGTCGAGGTTGGCAGCGGGGTGTTCACCACGCCCACCGCCGGGATCGCCAGTCCGTCGCCGCCGACATCGCTGTTCGCCGCCGCTGCGATCACATCCTCATCACCGTGCAAGGGCGCCGGTTCGGTCACACCGGTCACGATGATGATCTGCGGTGTCTGTTGGGGGGCAAGTGGCTCGCAGGCTGTCAGAGGTGCGAGCGTCAGGAAAACGAAGAGTTCAAGTGCGCGTCTTTTGGGTATCATGGGGCGAATTATATGCGCTTCACGGCGCCCGTACAACCGCCGTTTTTTGGCGCACCGGGTCAAACACCCTACAATTGAAGCGCGAGGACTTATCGGTAACCCTGGGTCGAGTTGGAGTGGAAGCTGTGCACCACGCGGTGGTGAGTTAGCACGCGATCGATGACCACGACACAAAACCTGCAACCGGCGGCTGCGGGCGACTCTCGCCCGTTTCGCATGCCCAGGACCTCGGGGCGCTGGCGGCGACGCCTGCGCAACCAGTACCGCGCCATCTTCGCACGCGGCGATTTCAGCAGCCTGCTCATGACGTGGGCGTTGATGCTCGTCACCGCTCTGGCGGTCGGTGCGGCGGGCTGGACACGCGGCCTCGAAGCCCTGGCGATTGTCAGCTTCCTCTCCGTGGGGTTTGGCTTTCTGCTGGCCCGCAGCCACTACTCCGAACTGATGGCGCTCATCCTCAGCACCACCTACAGCCTGGCGGGGGTGACGGGTGTCAGCGCCTATGTCCTGGTCGACTCCGGCAGCCTGCGCGAGCGTGTCCTGACGCTGGCCGATCAGCTTAACGCCTGGATCAATGAAGGACTGGCCGGCCGTCAGCCACCGAACGACGACGTGGCTTTCGTGGTCTTCCTCTCAGTGCTGTTCTGGTATCTGGGGCACAACGCCGCGTGGCACGTTTTCCGCATCGATCGTGTCTGGCGGGTGATCATCCCGACCGGTCTTGTGCTGGTCACCAACCAGTTCTACTACCAGGGCAACCGATCGCTGGATGGTTACCTGGTCGCGTTCGTCATTCTGTCGCTGCTGCTGCTGATCCGCTCGCACATCGACGCGCGCGAATTCGAATGGTACATCAACCGGGTTCACTTCCCGCAGCATGTCCGCCGCACCTTCTTCCAGGTTGGCGGCATTCTGGCGGTGGTCATCGTGGCGCTGGCGTGGCTGGCGCCGGCGGGCGATGACAGCCGCAGCCTGGAAAGGCTCCGCGAGCTGTTTTCGGGCGAGCGGATGGCCCAGCTTGCCGACGTGTGGAACCGGCTCTTTTCGTCCCTGGAAGGCGAGGGCATCGCCACTACCGACTACTATGGTGGCGACCGGCTGCGCCTCAGCGGCGCGATCCAGCTTGGCGATCAGCCGGTGCTCTATGTCGAAGCGCCCGTTGGCCCGCGCTATTACTGGCGCTCGACCGTCTTCGAGAGCTACAACCCCGCCTCGTGGGAATGGAGCCACGTGCGCACCGTGCGCGCTTACACCGACAGCTCGGGCCTGGAGTTGAACATCGAACCGACGCTTCCCGGCGCCCGGCGCGACGTGGTTCAAACCTTTGACGTCCTGCTAAGAGCATCCGATCTCGTCTACACCGCGCCGCAGCCGGTGCGGCTGGGGCTGCCGGTCGAAGCAGAACTCGACTGCGTGGGCGACCGATCGAGCCAGGCATGCGTCAACGCCAGGCTGCCGACCGATGTCGCCATCATCCGCGCGCGCTCGACCCTGCGCCGCGGCAGCTCGTACACCGTGACCTCATCGATCAGCACGGCCACAGCCGATATGCTGCGTTCCGCCGGCACGGACTACCCGGCCTGGGTGCGCGATCTGTACCTGCAAGGGGCCGGAGATGTCACGCCGCGCGTGCACGATCTGGCCGCGCAGATCGTCGCCAGCGCCGGGGCAAAAACCCCCTACGACCAGGCAAAGGCCATCGAGCGCTGGCTGCGCACCAACATCCAGTACAACGAAACGATCCCCGCCCCGCCGGAGGGGCGCGATCCCATCGACTGGTTCCTGTTTGACCAGCGCGAGGGTTACTGCAATTACTACGCCTCGGCCATGGTCATGATGCTGCGCACGCTGGGCATCCCGTCCCGGCTGGCGGCAGGCTTCGCCCAGGGGACGTGGGACAGTGAACGCGGCGCCTTCCTGGTGCGCGAGCGCGACGCGCACACGTGGGTCGAGGTGTATTTCCCCGGTTACAGTTGGGTCGAGTTCGAGCCGACCGCAGACGAATCGCCGCTGGATCGCGAGGGCGATCAGGTGCCACAGGCCATCCTGCCCACAGTGACGCCGATGCCCACGCCGACCTTCACGCCCAGTCCCACGCCCACGCCGGAGCCGCCGGCGGACGACGCAGGCGCGAACGCCACGCCCACCAGCCAGGCGATGGATCCGCTGGTGCCGCCCACGCCTACCCCAACGCCGACCCCCACACCTACGCCCACGCCGGTGCCGCCGCTCGATATGCAGCCGGTGGATGCGGATCAGGGCAGTGATGTGCTGCGGACGATCCTCATCACGCTGGGCCTGTTTGTGTTGGTGATCGTCCTGCTGCTTCTGGCCGTGCTGTTTGTCATCTGGTACATCGAGTACCGCGGCCTGGGCGGGCTGAACGCCATCGAGCGGGCGTACGCGCGGCTGGGCATTTATGCGCGCTGGCTCGGCTTGCGCCTGGACCGCTCGGCCACGCCGGACGAGCGCCGCCGGTACCTGGTGGGCGAAGTGCCAACAGGCGAAAAGCCGATCAACGCCATCACCCGGGCCTACATCCAGAACCGGTACGCGCCGGCCCGTGCGCAACGAGCCGTCCCGCCGCCCGAAGCGATCGAAGAAGCCTGGGAAGAAGCGCGCTGGGCCTTCATCCGGCGCAAGCTCGACCGGCTGCGGGGGCGGCGCTAGTTGCCACGCACCTGAACTCGCCATTGACGAGCGCACGAGCCGCTGGTATCATTCCGTCCGCATTATTCGCCAGGTCACTGGCGCTTTACCGCAGACAGCAGGCGCCCGCATGGGCTTAATCCGACCGTGTGTCAACCTGCCGAGGTGAAGACCCAAGCCCAGCCTATGGCGTCACATTTCTGCTGAAGTGTGAACGGTCTTCGCCCTTACGCGGAGGCCGTTTTTTGTTGGCTTCCTCTGCGGGCAGATTACCGAGGAAAGGAGGAAAGCGCACTTGGCTCTCACAAAGCAGCGTAAGACCGAAATCCTGGACAACTATGTGACTATGCTCCAGTCGGCACAGGGGGTCGTCATTACCGAATATCGCGGCATGACGGTTCACCAGCTCGACAACCTGCGCGCCAAGCTCCGCGAGAACAACGCGAGCCTGATTGTCACCAAAAACACGCTCTTGAAGCGCGCGCTCCAGCAAGTGGGCATGGCCGTCCCCGAGGATCTGTTGAGCGGCCCGGTGGCGATCGCCGTCGCCCAGCAGGACCTGCCGCAGACCGTCAAGAATGTGCTCGAATTCGCCAAGACCACCGACATCTTCGTGGTCAAGGGCGGCATACTCAACGAGACGGTCGTGGACGGCAAGCAGCTTGAAGCGATCTCGGAACTGCCGCCGCTGGATACGCTCCGCGCTGAGATTCTCGGCCTGCTCACGATGCCGATGGCCCAGTTCCTGAGCCTGCTCAACGAGCCTGCACGCGGCGTCGTCGCGGTCATCAAGGCCGGCAGCGAGGGGCTGGTCAACGTTCTGGCCGCCTATAGCCAGAAAGATGCCGCGTAACGCGGTGCGATCGTTCATCTAGTGCCAAACAATCACATCAACCGTCTGGATCGATAAGACGCAGATACCCGAAAGGAACCTGTCAAAATGGCTGACCTGAAGAAGCTCGTCGAAGAACTCAGCGCCCTGACCGTGATGGAAGCGGCGGAACTGAAGCGCATGCTGGAAGAAGAGTGGGGCGTCGAGGCGGCCGCCCCGATGGCGATGGGCGCGATGCCCATGATGGCGCCGGCTGCGGCCGCCGCGCCCGCCGAAGAGGAAGAAGAGAAGACCGAGTTCGACGTTGTCCTCAAGGACGTTGGCCCCAAGAAGATCGAGGTCATCAAGGTCGTGCGCAGCCTGACCAACCTCGGCCTGAAGGAAGCCAAGGACCTGGTGGAAGGCGCCCCGAACAACGTCATGGAAGCGGTGACCAAGGAAGTCGCCAACGACGCGAAGGCCAAGCTCGAAGCGGCCGGCGCGACGGTCGAGATCAAGTAAGCGGTCTCCGCGCTTACAGACAAAGAAGCAGGCGGCCCGGAATCCGGCGCCGCCTGTTGTGTTCTCGTCCGGCCTGTCTTCTCGCCTAGCCGCCGGTATCGCTGTAATACTTCAGGCGTTCGATCGGATCCTCGTACGCAGTCGCCCCGCGGTCCCGCTCGCCCTTGCGCTGGATTGCCGCGTCAATCTGCCGGATCAGGGCGCTATAGGCGGGTACGATGAACAGCCACCCCTCGGCACGGGGCGAGAACAGATAGCGCCCGTAGCGCCGCATCAACCGTTCCTTCGGCTCCGGCCAGGACCGCATCTGCACCTCAGCCGCCGTCATCGCCAGCAGCGGCCGAACCAGCGGGCGCCCCATCCCCTTCAACTCCTTACGCGGAAAGAGCTGCGATACCTGAACCGGCTGCACCACCCGCACACGCTGGTAGCTGACCACCGTCTGGTGAAACGGCCCGCGCACCACCAGCACATCGGGGCGCGCTTCGACGTATGAATAGTGTGTTGCCAGCACGGTAAACAGCCACAGCGCCACGCCAACCAGGATCAACACCAGGCCGACCACCGCCAGTGTCTCCGGCTCTGCCACACCGGTATCCAGTTCTTCGATAAAGCCGGGAAGGAAAGCAAACAGCCCCAGGATGATCAGCAGAAGCGCAGGCGGCCGGTAGCGGCGGCCCAGATTGTAATAGACCAGCAGCGGGTGCCGTCGCACCTCGCGTGTGGACTCCCTGTCTTCCTCTTGGCGCGTCATACCCCCCTCCTTTGGCAGCAGCCAGCACTACACGCAGTCTACTCGCCTCACGCTGGCTGTCAAGCCTAGCACTCCGGGCAGGCTAGACGCCTCCGCAAAAGTTCCATACACTTGAAGAAGGCAGCGGATGAACGGGGGGAACAGTCATGACGACGATCGCGGCTGAAGGATACGAGATCGCCGTTCAAGACGGTGTGTGGGCGCTCATTCCAGACGAATCGGTCGCCCATTTGCCGGTGTTCGAAGCGCGGCGCGGCGCAGGGGTGATCAAGTATCGAGCCGGGTTTGGCGCGGCACACCGCTTGCCCGGCACGGTGTTGTCCGTCGATTATGTGCAGGCGGTCATTCTGGGCTACGAAATGCGCGAGCAGTGCTGGTTGCTGGGCCTGCATATCGCCGCTCATGGAGAAGAAAAAGCGCGGTGGATTGAACTGGTCCGCTGGCCACCCGGCGAGAACATGCGCGACGCCGCCGCGGCTCAACAGGCGGGGCGCGCGCTGGCCGAGCATATCGGCTGCCCGCTGCAGATTTTCGGGGCGAAGAAGCTCGCCCGCCCGGTCGCCGGCTCCGGCGGAGCAACCGGCCCGCTGGTCCCGCACCGCCGTGAGGATGTCGGGCCGGAGCGGGTCAAGCTGGCCGCGCGGAACATCCGGCTGCCGCTGGACGGACCGACTGCCTGGCTGGGCCAGGCCCACGATCAGCTTCTGCTGCGTCAGTCAAAACCTTCAGCATCGGAGCGGCGCAAGGGTCGAATTGCACCCGCATTCAACCAGGCCATTTTCGATACGCGCGCTAACGAAGTCCGGTTGGTACCAGCGACAGGGTTGCTCGGCACCCTGTTCGGTGGCCAGCGGGCGCGCACGATCCCGCTCGCGGAAGTGCGCAATATCGAGCTGCGGCAGTCGGTTCTGGAAGAAGGGACACAGCGGGAGCTGGACGATGGGGTGGTCGTTGATGTGACTCTGACGACCACGCTATGGGAGATCTATCTCACCCTGCGCGATGAATCCGTCCTGCTCGCCCAGGCGGCACACATGACCACCAGCGATCTGTCGCGCCAGCACGTGCCGAGCAGCGACAAGTTTCACGTCGACCTGCGCGCCGGAATCGAATACCTGCGCCAACACGAAGCCGACCAGGCCGCCTACGACCGAGCGCGCAACTGGGCAGAAGCTGCCGCGACAGTGATCGCCAGCGCGTTGAATGTCAGTCTGGTCAAGACGGAAGTCGTGCCCGCCTGAAGCAGCAACCGGCACATCCTAGCGAATTCGCAGCCAGTGGTAGCCGTACGGAGCCAGTTCGAACCGGTACGGCTCCGCGCCGATCGCCGGCCAGCGCGTGCCCGTCAGCACGTCGATCGGCTCGCTTCCCGCAAAGGCGCTGAGATCCAGCTCGCCGGGCTGCGGCTCGTCGGTCAGGTTCGCCAGCACCAGAAACCGCTCGTGCTCGCCCGGCACGTCCTCCGTGCCGTCTACCTCGCGCCAGTAGCCCAGGATCGCCTCATTCTCCGGCAGCACAAACTCAAACGTCCCCCGCCCAAAGGCCCGGTAGTTGCGCCGCACGGCCAGCATATGGCGGATGGCATACCATAGCGAGTTGGGGTCGGCCTGCTGCTGGATGACGTTGAGATGCCGGTATCCGAATACCTCGTCGTCGATCACCGCCTCGTACAGCTCATCCGCGTCCGAAAAACCGGCGTTCTTCGAGTAATCCCACTGCATGGGCGTGCGAACCCCGTTCCGGTCATCGCGCCAGATATCGTCGCCCATCCCGATTTCATCCCCGTAGTAGAGGATCGGCGATCCCGGCAGCGTAAAGAGCAGCGCGTTCAGCAAGCGGATCCGTCGCTGGTCGTTGTCAAGCAGCGGGGCCAGCCGGCGGCGGATGCCCAGGTTCAGGCGCATCCGCGGCTCCGGCGCGTAATGCTCCCACATATACTGGCGCTCTTCCTCGGTCACCATTTCGAGCGTCAGCTCATCGTGGTTGCGCAAGAAGACGCACCACTGCGCGTCGGATGGAATCGGCGGCGTGCGGTTCATGATGTCCACAATGCTCTTGCGCGTGCGCTGCTTGAGCGCCAGATACAGGCGGGGCATAATCGGGAAATGAAACGCCATGTGAAACTCCGGCGCGTCTTCGGTCCCGAAATATGCCCGCACATCTTCAGGCCACTGGTTCGCCTCGGCCAGCAAGATGCGCCCCGGCCATTTCGCCTCAACGTGCGCGCGCATCCGCCTGACATAGGCGTGCGTCTCCGGCAGGTTTTCGCAGTTCGTGCCTTCGCGCTCGAACAAATACGGCACCGCGTCAACTCGGAACCCATCCACGCCCATTTCCAGCCAGAAGTCAATGATATCCAGCATTTCCTGCTGGACGGCGGGGTTGTCGTAGTTCAAGTCCGGCTGCTGGCTGTAAAAGCGGTGCCAGTAGTACTCACCCGTGAGCGGATCGTAGGTCCAGTTCGAGCTTTCGGTATCCAGAAAGATGATGCGCGCTTCGCGGTATTTCTGATCGGTCTCGCTCCACACGTACCAATCGCGCAGCGGCGACTGTTTCGATGAGCGCGACTCGATAAACCACGGATGCTGATCGGACGTGTGATTAACCACAATGTCGATGATCACCGTCATGCCGCGCTGGTGAATCGCATCCACGACGGCCTTGAAATCTTCCAGCGTGCCGTAATCCTCATGAATGTTGCGATAGTCCGACACATCGTAGCCATCATCGACCAGGGGAGACGGGAAGACCGGCAACAGCCAGATGCAATCTACGCCAAGCTGTTGAAGATAATCCAGTTTCGAAAGCAACCCCTTAAAATCGCCGTGACCGTCACCGTTGCCATCTTTGAAAGCGCGTACATACAATTCGTAGAAAACCGCGTCCTTGTACCAGGTAGGTGAGTTGTAGCGGGACATGCTTCCCTTCCGACACGCATCGTAGAGAGGCTGGCAGGCGCCCGGTAACGCAGCCTGCCAGCAAGAGAAACCTGAATTTTCGCGCCTCTACCAGGCCGGGGCCGGCCATCAGACAAAATTAACACGCATAACCAGGCGCCCGAGTCGCAGCTCATCGCCGTCGCGCAGGATGCGCGCTTGATGCGCGATCAGCTTCTGGCCGTTCATGTAGGTCGAGTTCGCGCTGCCCAGGTCCATCACTTTCAGCGCGTTGTCTTCGACCAGAATAGCAGCGTGCCGGCGCGATACGCCGAGTTCCTGCGCGCCGTATTCATCCAGCGCCACGTCAGGCGCCTGCTGCGTTTCCGCGTCAAACCGGCCCAATACAAGCTGGTCCGAAATGCTAACCACCAGCGGGCGTGTGTGACCCCGGATGTGCAGCAGCAGTTTGCGTTCTTGCCCCAGGCGCGCCGTGCCCCAGTTGGGCACCTGAATTCCCAGCGCCGCAGGGTCCAGGCGTTTCGTCTCGGCTGCAGGGGGACTCGGCGCGACCAGATGCGAGCCGCAGTTGGCGCAGATCGTCTCGCCCTCGGTGTTCTCGTACCCGCACAGCGCGCACTTCACCACAGGCATATCCCCCGTGCCAACTCCAACTTGCTTTCAGAGTATACTGGAACCGCCGATCTTGACAACCACACGCGCAGAGTGTGTTACACTCTGCACGAGGGAAATACACGGCGGAGATCATGAGGGCCGGGCCAATGGGAACGCCACCTCAACGCAAGCGCCGCGGCCTGCTGGGGCGCCGGCTGTCGCTGGCCGAACGGTACTACGAGCGCGCGCTCTACGCTTATGGTCGCGGGCGCCTAGATGCCGCCACAGCCGATCTGGACGAGGCGATTCTGGCCGAGCCGAAGCGTGCCGAATTCTATATCGCACGCGGGCTGGTGCTGCTGGCCGACGGGCGCGCGGACGATGCCGAAGAGGATTTCGCCTATGGGCTGGCGCTCGATCCGGCCCAGTGGGGCGCACACTATGGGCGCGGAATGCGCGCGTTCGAGGCCGGCGACTATCGCGCGGCGGTGGATGCCTTCTCGCGCGCGCAGCAGTTGGCGCCAGACCGGTACGAGATCTACGTCTACCGCGCCATCGCTCTGCATCTGCTCGGGCAAACGGACGAAGCCCTGCGCGATGTGCGCTTCGCGGCAACGCTGATCGACCCGGCGGACAAGCGCCAGCGTCTTGTCAAACGCTGGATCGAAACCCTGGAAGAGGCCGCCCCTGGAACGAACCGCCCCAGCCTGTAGGCGCCGTTACCGCTCTTCCGGGTTGCGGTGCGTGGCGCCCTGCGCTAGCATCTAGCATGCCGCTGCAAGTCTGTCACATCTTCCAAGCAGAACGGAGAAGGCAGGAAACCCGACGATGAAAGCAGTCATTTTGTGTGCCGGCAAGGGCACCCGGCTGTATCCGGTCACGCTCACCATGCCCAAGCCCCTGGTCCCCGTCGCCAACAAAGAACTGCTGCGCTATGCGATTGAGACCCTCACGGAGATGGGCGCCAGCGAGATCGGACTCGTCGTCGACAGCCTCGACTCCCCGATTCGGGACCGTCTGGGTGACGGCCTGGACACCGTTGGCGTTCCCCTCACCTACATCGCGCAGGAGCACCCGCAGGGTCTGGCACACGCTGTCAAGCTCTGCGAGCCGTTCGTAAACGGGGAGCCGTTTCTGGTGTACCTGGGTGACAACATCTTCCAGGACCGCATGCACGGGCTGTACCGCGAATTCGTGACCCAGAACGCGAGCGCGGCGATCGCCCTGACCCGCGTCCGGAACCCCAGCGCCTTCGGGATTGCCGAGCTGGAAGACGGGCACATTAAGCGCCTGATCGAAAAGCCCAAGGAGCCGCCGTCCAATCTGGCCATCGCGGGGGTCTACGTCTTCTCGCCGGAGATCTTCGAGGCCATCGAGCATATCAAGCCCTCGTGGCGCAACGAGCTTGAGATTACGGACGCAATCCAGTATTTGCTCGACCAAGGCAAGGTCGTTATTCCGTACATCGTCGAGGGGTGGTGGATCGACGCGGGCAAACCGGACGCGATCATGCTTGCCAACCAGCTTGTGCTTGAGCAGCTCCCCTACACCCCGCCCAACCTCGACGACGAGCGCATCGAGGGCAACTCGTCTGTTTCGCACCGGGTTATCCTGGGCAAAGGGACGCGTATCATCGACAGCGTGGTGCGCGGCCCGGCCATCATTGGCGACAACACGACGATCCGCGATTCGTACATCGGCCCGTACACGAGCATCGGGAACAACGTGGTTATCGAGCGCAGCGAAATCGAGCACAGCATCGTGATGTGCTGCTGCACAATCAAGAACATCGAAGGGCGCATCGACGCCAGCCTGATCGCGGACAACGCCCAGGTCATTCAGTCGAACCATCGTCCCCGGACGCACCGTTTCGTCCTGGCCGAAAACAGCCTCGTCCAGCTCTGACGCGCGCATCGATCACTGCGCATATAAAACGGGCCTGCCCCGTCCGGACAGGCCCGTTCGTTGTCCTATCTGCCGCCGCCAAGCAGCCTATACGTCAAGCGTTGCCTTCTTGGCGTGCGTGGTGATGAAGCGGCGGCGCGGCGGAACAGCGCTGCCCATCAGCATATCAAATACACGGTCCGCTTCCGCCGCATCCTCGATGGTGACCTGCAGCAGGGTCCGGTTTGCGGGATCCATCGTGGTCTCCCACAACTGCTCGGGGTTCATCTCGCCCAGACCCTTGTACCGCTGGATCGTCACGCGATCGGGGTTGCCCAGCGAGCGCAGGATTTGCTCGCGCTGCTCTTCGGAATAGGCGTAGAACTTCTGCTTGCCGCTCTGAATCAAATAGAGCGGCGGCTGAGCGATGTACAGATGCCCATTCGTGATGAGCGGCGTCATGTAGCGGAAGAAGAACGTCAGCAGCAGCGTGCGGATATGCGCACCGTCCACGTCCGCATCGGTCATGATGATCACGCGGCCATAGCGCAGCCCATCCAGATTAAAATCATCGCCGATGCCTACGCCCAGCGCCGAGATCATCGCCTTGACCTCGTTGTTGTCCAGCGTCTTATTGAGCCGCGCCCGCTCGGTGTTCAAAATCTTCCCACGCAGCGGCAGAATCGCCTGAAAATGCCGGTCGCGCCCCTGCTTGGCCGAGCCCCCCGCCGAGTCACCCTCGACGATGTACAGCTCCGATTTGGCGGGGTCCTGCTCCGAGCAGTCCGCCAGCTTGCCGGGCAGCGTAGTGTTTTCGAGCAGGTTGGCGCCCCGGCGTACCAGATCGCGCGCTTTCTTGGCGGCATCACGCGCACGCATCGAGGTCATGCACTGCTCGACGATCCGCCGCGCTTCACGCGGGTTCACCTCGAGGAACTCGGCGAATGCGTCCGACGTGACCTGCGAGACGGCCCCCTGCACCTCGGGATTCATGAGCTTGACTTTGGTCTGGCTCTCGAACTGCGGCGAGGGGTGTTTAACGCTGACAATGGCCGTCAGACCTTCCAGCGTGTCGTTGCTGGAAAAGTTCGGATCCTTGTCCTTCAGCAAGCCGGCTTTGCGCGCGTAGTTGTTGATCGTGCGCGTAACGGCGGCGCGCAGGCCTGCCTGGTGCGTGCCGCCGTCGGGTGTGTGGATCGTGTTGGCGAAATAGAGCTCGGTCGTCGTGGCCGTGTTGGTATACTGGAAGGCAACCTCAACGCCCAGAGTCAGCGGCTTGCGCCCGTTGCCCTCGAACTCGATTTCGATCTCCCGATCGACGTAGACCGGCTCGTGCAGCCCTTCGCGGTTGCGGTTGAGGTAGCGCACAAACGAGCGCACCCCGCCCTCGAAGTAGAACGACATCTCGCGGGGAAGCGGTTTCACGCGCTCGTCGCACAACGTGATCATCACGCCGCGCGTGACAAACGCCATCTCGCGAAAGCGCTGGGCCAGCGTGTTGAAGTTGAACTCCACTTCTTCCATGATGGTCCGGTCGGGCTTGAAGGTCACACGGGTGCCTGTCGACTCACCCGGATCCATCGGCCGCACGACCTCAACATCGGTCTTCGGAACGCCTCGCTCATAGCGCTGGCGGTACACCTTGCCGTCACGCCAGACCTCGACCACCATCCACTCAGACAGAGCGTTCACCGCCGACACACCCACGCCGTGCAGCCCGCCGGAGACTTTGTATGCCCCAGAATCAAACTTGCCCCCTGCGTGCAGGGTGGTCATCACGACCTGCAGCGTCGAGACACCCTTCTGCTTGTGAATGCCCACCGGGATACCGCCGCCGTTGTCCGTCACCGAGGCCGAGCCGTCTTCGTGCAGGCAGATCCGGATGTGGTCGCAGCGACCGGCCAGCGCTTCGTCAATGGCGTTGTCAACGACTTCGTAGATCAGATGGTGCAGCGCCCGGATATCGGTGCCGCCCACGTACATCCCCGGGCGCAGGCGTACCGCCTCTAGCCCTTCGAGTACCCGAATGCTCTCTTCTGTTTGCCGGCTGAATTGCTCCGCCACTTAGCCCTCCCACGGGTTTCCTGGCACCACACGTCGCTCACGCCACCCGGCTAACGCAATACATGTCCTGGGCCGAACCGGGCCGGATGGCCGTTCGAGTAAGCGGATGATCTGGTGTTGTCACGTCGATATTGGTCACTAATCTCGAGGCCAAACTGGCCGCGCCACCCCTGCGCGCCTAATGAATCAGGCGGCGCTTCGAACGAATGTTCGTCATTCTCGATTATATAACGAGCCTCCGTCCTCGGCCAGTTTTAGAGGCTCAATTATACCTCAGAAGCCCCCTGCGGGCAACGATTGGATGCTTGCCGCCACCGCTGCACCGGGTACAATCGGGCGTATGAACACACAGCCACTCATTGCCTTGCTCACCGACTTCGGACTGGCGGATGCCTACGTTGGCACGATGAAAGGCGTCATCCTGTCCATCTGCCGCTCCGCACACCTGGTCGACCTGACGCACAGCATCCGGCCCCAAAACGTTCGCCAGGCAGCATACGTCCTCATGACCGCGTTCCGTCACTTCCCGCCCGACACGGTCTTCCTGGTCGTGGTTGATCCGGGTGTGGGAACCGAACGGCAACCGATCGCCGTCGAGACGGCGCACGGCGTCTATGTGGCGCCCAACAACGGCGTGCTGAGCTATGTCTTGCCGCATCTTGAGGTACGGCGCGCGGTCGTGCTGGCCGAGCCGCGCTATCAATTGCCCGGCCCCAGCATGACCTTCCATGGGCGCGATATCTTCGCGCCGGCTGCGGCCCATCTGGCCGCCGGCGTGCCCATCACGGCTCTCGGCCCCACTCTGCCCGAACTGGTCAAGCTCGACCCGCCCCGGCTGGCGATCGGCAGCGGCGCCATCGAAGGCGAAATCATCCACATCGATCACTTCGGGAATGTTATCACCAGCATCGGGCACCTGGCCTGGGAAGGTGATGACCTGATCCTGACGCCGCAGTTTGGCGCGGGTAGCGAGTCGGTACGCGTGGCCGCCGGCGACTTTCGCGTGTCCATCGGCGGGCGCACAATCAGCGGTGTGCAACCTACCTATGGGCGGACGGCGCCGGGAACGCTGCTCGCGCTGGTCGGCAGCGCAGGGCAGCTTGAGGTAGGCGTCAATCAAGGCAGCGCCGCCGACACGCTAGGCGCGTCGCTCGGTGACCCGGTGCGTGTGTCCTTTGGCGAGTAACGGCCTCTGCAGGAGAGGTTTATGCGCGAGCAGTTTGTGATCGAAGGCAACCATCCGCTTCAGGGTGAGGTTACGGTCAGCGGCAATAAGAACGCCGCGCTCAAGATGCTCCCCGCCTGTCTGCTGACGGACGAGCCGATTACCCTGACCAACGTGCCCGATATTGCCGATGTGCGTGTCACCCTGGAACTGCTGCGCCGCCTCGGCGTGGACGTCGAGCAGCTCGGCGATCACCGCGTCCGCGTCCATGCCCGACAAATAACCACCCACGAGCTGGACCGGGAGATGTGCATCCGCACCCGTGCCTCGATCGTCTTCGCCGGGCCGATGCTGGCGCGGATGGGACGTGTCCGGTTTGCGCCGCCAGGTGGAGACGTCATCGGGCGCCGCCGGCTGGATACCCATATCCTGGCGCTGCAACGTCTGGGCGCTCAGGTTGAGTTCGACGGGCAATTCGCCATGTGGACCGATGGCCTGCGTGGCACGGACATTCTGCTGGACGAGGCCAGCGTCACCGCCACCGAGAACGCGGTCATGGCGGCGGTGCTGGCCCCCGGCACAACCGTCCTGCGCAATGTGGCGTCGGAGCCGCACGTTCAGAACCTGTGCCACATGCTGAATGGGATGGGCGCGCGCATCACCGGCATCGGCACCAACCGCCTGACGATCGAGGGCGTCGAGCGCCTGCACGGCGGGGAGTTCCGCGTGGAAGCGGACTATCTCGAAGTCGTCAGCTACATCGGCGCGGCGGTGGTCACCGGCGGCGAAATCCGCATCCGCCAGGCGGACCCGCAGTATCTTGATATGGCGGCGCTCGTGTTCCGCAAGCTCGGTGTCACCTGGCAGATAGACGGGCCGGATGTCATCGTCCCGCGCAGTCAGTCGTTGACTATCGAACGTGACCTGGGTAACCAGATCCCGGAAATCAAAGCTCAGCCCTGGCCCGCCTTCCCTTCCGACATGATGAGCATCGCGCTGACCGTCGCAACCCAGTCGGCAGGGACCGTGCTGTTTCATGAGTGGATGTACAACAGCCGTTTCTTCTTCACGGACAAACTCACCGCGATGGGCGCGCGTATCTTCCTGTGCGATCCGCATCGCGCTGTGGTGCATGGCCCCACCGTGCTACGAGCCGTATCGCGTATCACCAGCCCGGATATCCGCGCCGGGATGGCACTGCTGCTGGCCGCACTGTGCGCGCGCGGCACCACCACCATCAGCAACATCGGGCAGATCGATCGCGGCTACGAGCGGGTCGAGGAAAAGCTGCGCGGCCTGGGCGCGTATATCCGCCGCGAACCTGCCCAGGCTTAGGCAAAGCGCAGGCGGGGCTTGAACGGCCCCGCCTGCCAAACCGGCGCACCGGCGTGCGCCGCCGCTATTCCTCGCAGGGCTTGATCTCAAGCGGCAGTCCGAGCACATAGTCGTAGGCGCTGAGAGCCGCTTTTTCCCCGTCACCCAGCCCCATCAGCACCTGGAACGCGCTGGCATCAGTGCAGTCACCGGCAGCGAAGATGCCGGGCCGACTGGTCCGGTTGCGCGAGTCCACCTTGATGAAGCCACACGGGTCGAGTTCCACGAGTCCCGCCACCAGATCGGTGTTGGGAATAAGCTGTTTCTCCACGAAGATCGAGTCGGTACTCAGCGCTTCCTGCTGCCCGTCGCATTCCAGCACGACTGTGTCTGCGTAGCTACGTCCCTTGACGGCCACCACACGGCAGCCACGCCGGACCTCGACAT